>JAAEQP010000172.1 GCA_024231375.1 bacterium
AGACACGTCTCGCTCGGGGACTCGCTCGCTTGCATCAGTCCCCCTTTTGCTGCGCTTTCTCGCCTACGCGTGCCGAAATGATAATGGTCCATCTGGTTGACGCATACCTCTAGAACGTGTACTGCGGGATCTTCAGCAACTCCCCGTTTTTCATGGCCGATTGATGGGCCACGATGCCGCCGACTGTCATGTTCAACGCCCAAGCAATATTGACCAGCGGCGTGCGATCTTGGAGAATCGCCGTCACGAATTCCTCGCACAGATACCCATGCGATCCGCCGTGCCCACCGGCCCCTACGCCCGGCGGCAGCGGCGGCTTCTCCAGCGTGAGCTTGGAAACATCGCCGTAGCCGCTGTATTCCATGCCGAGCATGGACCCCTTCTGCCCGCGCACACGGCCCATTTCGCCGCCGTGGCCCGGGGTATCCCAGCTCACATTCATCCGCGACATGCCGCTCTCGCTGGTGCGGAACAGGGCGATTTCCGTGCCGAAGGGGTTCTTGTAGACGTTGTTCGCGGGCTTGAGATGATCCACGATGCTCGGGATGCCCATGCACGACACTTCGGTGAAGCTTCCACCGGTGGCCGCCACGTAGTAGGCGTTGGAGTGGGTCGGATAGTACTGAGGCGGCAGGCCGATGCGCCATCCCTTGAACGAGTCGATGGGTTCGGCCATGTAGTGGTAGTACTCGCCTTCGGAATACACCATCGTGCCGAACTGCCCAGCGTTGAAGATCTCGCGCATGGCGTACAGGTCGTTGTGGTACGTGGAGGTTTCGAAGAGCATGTACTTCAGGCCCGTCTGCTTCACAACGTCGTACAACTGGTCGGCCTCTTCCAGGGAGCCAAAGGTGGCCGGAACAGCGCACGCCACATGCTTCCCGTGCTTCAACACATCCATGCAATGGCGCGCGTGGCTCGGCGCATCCGTCGCGACGAACACCGCCTCGAGGGTGTCGTCTTTCACAAGCTCTTCAAGGGAGGGATAGGTCTTCTCGCACCGGCAGGCCTTCGCAAGCCCTGCGCAACGGCCGGGATCCAGATCGCTGACCGCCGCCACCTCTACGTTCGGGTGGTCCTGGAAACCAAACGCCGCCCCAAAGCGGCACACGCCGTATCCCACGATCCCGACGCGGATTTTGCGGTCGGAGACGGGTTTCCAGACCTTCCCCTCCTGCGCGGTGGTCTTGGTGTCTTCGAACCCTTGAATCGGCTTCTCTTCAGCGGCAGCCATCGCCCCCAGTCCGGCGACCCCGGCGCCAGCCGTTGTATGCATCAAGAACGAACGACGAGACGTGGTTTTCATGGTCCCTCAACCTCCGGTGGTTGTCCGTGGGTGACAAAATCAAACATAAACGAACATTGCGGAACAGTATTGCCGATCCGGCGAGTGGTGTCAAGCGCATTCGTCGCGCAGAGGGTTCGCCGAGCCCCGCCTCCCTGTCCCGATCACTCTTGTTCGGAAACGCCGCCGCTGGCAGCGCGAATGCAGTAGAGACGAATGTCCGTGCGAATCAGCAACCGGTCACCCGCGAAAGCGGGCGTTGCCATGCACATGTCGCCTTCGGCGAGGGTGTTCGTATGCAACAACTCCAGGGCGTCGCCTGTGTTCACGACGAACGTCACGCCATCTTCGTTCAGACAGAACACCTTGTCGCCGTAGGCCCACGGCGACGCCGTGAAATGGCGCGCGCCGGGGATCCGTTTTCGCCCGAACACCTCTGTGCCGTCGCTTGCATCGAAGCAGGCGACCTGGCCGCCGTCGTAGAGCACGTACAACCGGCCTTTGTACAGCAGCGTGCTTGGGTTGTAGGGTCCCGCCTTGGGATTCGACCAGGCAATCCATTCGTTGGACGTCTCACCGTCGGCCAGTGAGATGTCGCCCGTGGCGCCAGGCCGAATGGCATAGAGGGGTCGCAGCTTGCTCCCAACGTACCCGGAACTGATGTACAGAAGCCCGTCTGATTCGTAGGGCGTGGCGATGGTGATACTCGACATGCCCTTGAGACTCCACAGCAGGTTGCCGTCGAGGTCGTAGGATCGGTTCGTGCCCGAGGCCGGCGTCACGATCTCCGTGCGCTCCTCGTTCTGCCAGATGTAGGGGGTGGACCAGTTGCCCTTCTCCTCGCGCGGAACACGCCAGATTTCGTCACCCGTCAGTTTATCCAGTGCCAGTAGATAGGAACCGTCCTTGTTGTCGTTCACGATGTAGAGGCGGTCTTCATGGAGAATCGGCGACGCGGCCGTACCCCATCCGTAGGGGATGGCGCGGGGCTCCATCTCCTTCGTCCAAACGGGCTCGCCCTCCAGGTCGAAGCAATACAGGCCGATGTTGCCAAAGTAGGCGTAGAGTCGCTCGCCGTCGGTGGTGGGTGTCTCCGAGGCGTAGCTGTTCTTAATGTGAATGGGTGTCGCAGGCTTGCCTTCGTGTACCTGCCGCTCCCACAACACGGCGCCGGTCTCCAGGTCAAGGCAGATCACCTTCCATTGATGAACGGAATCGGGAGGATCGGATCGGTCCCCACCGAAATAGAGCCCTTTCTTGGGTTCCTCGCTCTTGCCCTGGTTGATAGCGGTCGTCAGAAAGACGCGGTTCCCCCAGACAACGGGTGACGACCACCCTCGGCCGGGGATGTCGGTCTTCCACTCCACGTTCTCGGTTGCCGACCAGCGGTCGGGCAGCGCATCGTTCTGCGCGACCCCTCGCGCATCCGGTCCGCGGAACTGGGGCCAGTTCTCTTGCGCCCGCGATACCCCGGGCACCGCAAGAAGAAGGGCCAAGAGAATGGGCATCGTGAAGAGGAATGTTCTTGAAGTGATTCGCACGGTTGGACCTCGCTGCCTTGGCGACCGGGCGATGCGCCATGCGCCACCGCCTGTGCCCCGCCACAGCCGTTCGTAAGTACTGCGTTTCGTTGTTACTCGGTTGATCGCGTCGCGCGCCATTCTAGCAGGTTCGGCGCGTCGTTACTCGGTAAACACCGCGTGGCCGCTTCGTGTTTCCAACTCGGCGGTGATGTCGGCCATCCGGGCACGGGTGAGTCGGTATCTCGTCAGGACCAGTAGGGCTACGGCCGCCATGATCACCGGAGGGGCCGCGTAGAGAATCCGCATCCGATGCAGGGTCGCGGCGGTTTGGACCACGTCCTCGCCGGGTTGATACTTCACGACCCGGTCAAGGGCGAACCCCGTCCACAGGATGGCCACACCGTTGTACAGCTTCACCAGGAACGACCAAGCCCCATAGAACAGCCCCTCGTTGGAGGCGCCGGTCTTGTATTCGCTGTGGGTGGCGATGTCGGCAAGCATGGACACGGGATAGACGTTGGCGGGACAGTATACAAAGGCCAGGAACAGGCAGTAGACGATGAGCAACGGAAACGATCGCGGCGCGAACACGAAGTAACTGAGACCGTAGGCAGCGCCCACGCCGACGATGCCGATCAACAGGCAGGTCCGCTTCTCCCAGCGCTTGCCAAGCCAGTTCCAGAAGGGCAGAAAGAGAAGGCCACACGTGATTCCGAAGAAGATCCACAGGAAGTAGGATTCGCGGAACAGGACAGGAACGTACTGCTGGGCGAACGGCGTGTCCCACGTCCCGCCGAACCAATCCAGCAGGATGTAGGGATACAGCCACAATCCGGCCAGAACGCCCACCTGATACACAAAGACCGTCAGAAACAGCACCAGGAACTGGCGATCGCCAAGGGCAAACGACAAGGATCGCGCAATCCCTACGGCGTGCTGTCGCAGATGGTCACGAAGCCGCTGACGGCGGACCTTCAGAGCGGCGAGTTGCTCCGGCGTGAGGGGAGGCTCCTTGAGAAACACCACGAGCAGGCCATAGCAAAGGACCATGGCAAGTGAGCAGTAGATGGCGAACTCTCGAAATCCCGTGATGGGGTCGCCCCGCCAGTTTGCGTAGGCTCGGACTGCCCCGCCCCACAGACTGCCGACATAGGTGCCCGCCTGCATCCAGGATACCAACGCGGTCCGCACGGAGTAGTCGCGGGCAAGCTCGGGGATGAGCGCCTGATACGGCACCCCGGTCATGGTGATGCCAATCGTCAGCACGATCTGCATGGCGATGAGGAAGGCGTAGAATTGAGCGCTCGTCAATCCCGCCGGGGCGAACCACATGCCCATGAGGCCTGCCGCGTACAACAACGAGCCCACGGCGATGTACGGCAACCGCCGCCCAAACCGGCTTACCGTGTGGTCCGAGATGTAGCCCATGAGTGGGTCGGTGACCGCATCGAAACACAACGAAAAGAATCGCACGTTGCCGATGATGGCGGCGGCATACCCCAACTTGCTGAAGTAGGGTTGGAGTTGAACCATCGTCACGCCGGGCCCGGCGCTGCCGAGGGTGCCAAGGCTGAACATCGCGCGTTGCCCAGGCGACAATGTCTTCGGCTGATGACCCATTCGTTTCCCCCGGCGCGCCGTGGTACCATCCGGTCTGGACAGTTCTCAGGAGGCGCCCATGCTATCACAAATCCTTGCGAGCATGACGATGGCTGCGCTGGCCGCCGCATCGACAGGCAGTCCCGTCGTGGATAAAGTGGCGCGCGGACATTCCTGGGTGAGTCCGTACTGGGGCTACAACACGCCCAAGATTGTGTGGGACGGGAACGCGTTCTACACGGCCGGGCTTTGGGGCGCGTTCGGAGAAGCCAGCGGCGTGGTGTACAAGCACACGGACACCGGCTGGCAGCCCGGCACGTCACTCCCAGACATCTATCAGCCCGCGACCCTTGTGTTGGATAGTGCCGGACGCCTGATCGTGGCTCACACGCGCAGCGGCCAGCCGATACGCCTTCTGCGCGCCCGTGCGCCGGGCACCATCGCGGACTTCGATGAACTCGATCCGCCACCCGACATGGCCAAGGCATACTACATTGGCGTGGCCATCCGCGACGAGGTCCTCTACCTCGCGTACCTCGTCGACGAAACCTATTCCATGTATCTCACGCAGTTGGATCTGGCGTCGATGACATGGGCACCGTCCTCGCTGGTGCAGGAAGGGCAGGTGGCCACGAAACCAAAGACCGCGTGGACCTATCCGATCCTGTTTCCTACCGAGACGGGTCTGCACCTGGTCGCGTCGAACTCTCCCGACGGCGGCGATGGCAACACCTACAACCAGGTGTGGCATCTCTTCTTCCCGAGCGACGGCGCGCCCGCCGTGCGCGAGTTGGTGGCGGGATGCCCCATGGGTCACAACGCCTACGCTATGGACATGACGGTGGCTGCAGACGATACGGTCCACATCCTGTTCATGTGGAATCGGCACGTGTACGGGGCCACGTTGCCAGAGGGAAGTCCGCCGGGCGGCAACTACCACGCGTGGCGTGAGCCCGCGACGGGACGATGGCGCCGGGGGCAGATCGATCTTGAGGGCATTCTGGGACTGTACAACGACGGCGGGAGCGTGCGCGCCATTGGGCAACGTGACGGCGCGTTGGCGACGTTTGAGTGGGCGCCTGGTGAACAGCGATGGATCGGCGAATTTATTCTGTGCCCAATCGACACGCTCCCGGCAGGGCCGTCGTTCCTGGACGTGATTTCCTTGTCGAGTGGGAGCAAGGCACCCGAGGGCATTGCCTTGGTCTCCGATGGGCTTCTGCCTGAACGCGCGGATGAAGTGCGCGAGCGGGTGGTATGGTCGCTGTTGCCGAAACCGTCATTGCGCTAGACAGGCGAGCGGCTTGCGACGGACGGCACGGTAACGTTACTTTGTCCTTCTGAACCTGAGGCTTGAAGCCGTACGTGGAGGGGATTTCTCATGAGACGTCGCCACATCGTGACCATACTGTCGCTATGCACACTGCTCTGCGTGGTCGGGTGCGCAGGGTTGCCCGGGGGAGGCGAACCTGGCTTTGAACCTATCTTCGACGGTGCCTCGCTGAACGGATGGAAGGCGGCCGACATGAGTTTCTGGTCGGTGGAAGATGGCGCCATCACAGCGAAGATCACCAGGCAACACCCCACGAAGCGCAACCATTATCTGGTGTGGCAGGGCGGCAAACTGGGCGATTACGAGTTGAAATTGCGCCATCGGATTCTCAGTCCACATACCGTCAACTGCGGATTCCAGTTCCGTAGCGAGATCTTCGACGGCGATATCCCCGACGACTGCCGGGGGTACCAGGTGGACAACAACACGGGCACGGATTGGCTCGTGCGATTGTATGACGAGTTCGGACGGCACACCCTTGCAATGCGCGGAGAACGGACCGTCTTCGACGCGGAGGGGAAGAAGGCCGTTACGCCGATTGAAGCAGCCAAAGGCCCGGCCCATTTCTCATTGGCCGAGTGGCACGAGTACCACCTGATATGCCGCGGAAACAAGCTGACGTTGATTGTGGACGACGTGCTTGTGGCCGAGGTCGTGGACAAGGACCCTGAGCAGCAGGATTTCGAGGGAATCCTGGCCATGCAGCTTCACAGCGGTCCGCCCATGACCGTTCAATTCAAGGATATTCGTCTGAAACGGCTAGAGACTGCCAAGTAAGGGGTGCTGGCCTCGTTATTTCGTGTGTTCCAAACACCGGAGACTGTTCCATGAAGCCTACTTCGATTCGCCATATCACATGCCTCGCCATGCTTCTCGTGGCCCTTACTGGTGCCCACGCACAAGCGCTGGAGATCGAACCGCTGTGGGTTGCCCATCCGGACATGGTGATGGAAGGCGCGCCCATGGTCGTCGACCTGGACGGAGACGGCGACGAAGAAATCCTGACGGCCGCCTATGAGAACATCATCGTGGTCGATGGGTCGGGTGAAGAACTGTGGCGGTTCGACTCGCGAGGCCGCTATTCGACGTGCCCGGCCGTGCTTGTGCGTGAGGGGGACACACCGCTCGTCTACGCAGGCGACAACACGGGCCTATTCACCTGCCTGGACGGCACGGGCGCAGTGGTCTGGCAGGCGGAGCCCGGTCCGATCTTCTGCGCATCGCCGGCGGTGGCGGATCTGGACGGCAACGGGACGATGGAAGTGATCCAGGGCATCAAGGCGGGAGCCGTCTTCGTGTATGACGCAGCAACAGGCGCGCCCGTGTGGAAGACGGACGTCGAAGGTGAATGCGCCAGCCCGGCCGTGGGCGATCTG
>JAAEQP010000173.1 GCA_024231375.1 bacterium
ACTACCACAGCCGCAAGCGCGACGCCTTGGCCCACGCGAATAAGGTGCTCCGCGCCGAGTCCTGCGCCCAGCAGATCGCTTCTGGGTTCGTGAACCCCGACCAGTACATGTAGCACCATGCAGCTCCAGGGCACCACAGCAGACGCTACCCGCTGGGTGATAGCGTGCAGCAAACGAGGCGATCCAAGCACGACGTTATTCATGGTGGACCGGCGCAGGCAGTGGGCGTCGTTCTGGTCGGATAGACTGACCGACGTGTTCGTCTACACCAACCGGAAGGCCGCCGAGAGCAAGGCGGCGGCACTTCGGTACAACACGCCACGCGTGCTCACGCTAGACGAAGCGCGAGTTGTAGCGGACGCACAAGCGGACCCCTACAAGGGCGTAGACTATGAGGTCAGGAGCCCAGGACCACGGATGGAAGCTGGGGTGCAGAAGACCCGCGACGGTGATTTCCGCGTGGCCCCTAAGCGCCCAGAGGTCGAGACCTTCCAAGCTCCGGAAGCCATGGACGAGCGCTGGGCCAACATCGAGCTTCCCGAAGACGATACTTGACAACGCTACATTCTGCCTTAGACTAAGCGTGAGAGCGACCCGACCGAGGAACCGGCAAGCCAATTGCTCAACCGGCGAGAGCCCGAGAATGTGGATGGAGCCGGTAAACGGGAAGGTGGGTAGCGAAAGGGTCCTGATTCTCCCGGGACGGCGGCAACGCCGGGGACCTGAGTAGGGTAGGGTGGCTTTCGCCTCTTTGCCGCATCAACAGTTTCCTGGGTAGTGGGCACCGCGCCGAGTTAACGGAAGGGACGGGGTTGGCCGCCCGCCAGGGTAACGAAGGGCACCGTCACGCGGGTGGCGGCGTCACTGAACCCTTGCCCGCCACCCGGGAATCTTCCGTGGACCACGAGATAGCGAGGACAATGGACGACTGGCTAGACATAGGCATCTACCACGTCGGGTGGAAGCGAGGGAAGCCGAGAAAAGAGCGGTTCCTTTGCCGAGTGTGCGGTAAGAAGGCGGGCGCGTGCTTCTACGCAATGGGCACGTACACCTGCCCCCGCTGTGGTCTGAGCTACCTAAGCGTGGGTACAGCGGTTAGGGTGACC
>JAAEQP010000174.1 GCA_024231375.1 bacterium
CAGCGCGTCCATGTCTCCCGTCTTTCAGACCCTCCGGCCACCTGTGATTTGTCCTGTAGTAGGATAGATAGGAGTATCTACCAGTGAGAACGAAACACGCAACCGCTACGCGCTGGGAGCATTACAACTATCCGTGGAAGCGGCGTGGACCTCCCGAGTTCGCGTCCAAGAGGCGTCTGAAATGGTGGGGCCGAAGGCAGCGACTACAGCGGCTTGCCGTTCAGAAGATACTCAACCGCACGGGCATCTACGAGGCGCTGATGAAAGCCGCCGAGGACAGCATCTTTCGAAAGATTATGAAGCCATCAGCGTCGTCCCTGTGGGGCGTTGCGGGCCAGACGTTCCCCGTCTACAACCAGAGCATAGCTGGGAGGATCGACCCATGAAAAACCGTGACCTACTCGACGCCGCATGGTGGGCCTTCGCCGTTGTCGCCTTCGCGGTCGGCGTCAACCTGATGTCCAAGCTCGTAACCGCCATCCAGTCCATCGCCGAGTCACTCGACGTCATTGCCAAGACCTTCGGCTAGGGGGAGCCCATGAACCAACCGGACAGCTCCAACCGGCAACACACCGCCGCTAACCCCACGGAATCGGCCACAACCGGCAACCACCCGCCGCTCTGTCTCCTGTTCGCGCCGCCGTTATTCTTCGGCATCTGTTCGCTCGTGGTGCTGACGGTGCTGGCGACCGCAGCCGAACCCGCCCCCGTCCCCTACATAATCCTCGACGAGCGGGAGTTGTCCGTCCGAACCCAAGCCGCCTCGATGGTCGCAGACGTCGAGAACGCGAAGGGCCGAGCCATTGAACGGCGCAGACTCACGGGATGGGTCGCGCTGCCGAGAGAGCAGTATGACGCTTTGATGAAAGGGGCCGAGTGAGTAGAAAGCCCAACCCCCTCCGCTGGGTGCCCTGCTCCATAGCAGCCAAGCAACTCAGCATCTCGAAGGACCTGCTCGTCAAGTGGTCGCTCGGCGGGGGCCGCTTCGTCCCGACGATGCCGTCCCGCCGACGCAAGGGCGTCATCCAGGTGCAGCCATCAGTGGCCTACGAGCATCTCAAGGAACACGGACAGAGGGTCAGAAACTTCATCACGCCGCCCGACGGGTACGACCTGCCGCAGCCGAAGGTGGTCGTCGTCGAGCGCAAGCAGCCCGAGGACATCACGCACGAGGACATCAACGAGCACGGGCACCTGGTCATCAAACAGTGGGTTGACATCGCCGAGGCCGAGCGTAAGGCCCTGAACGACGAAGCACGACGGGCCTCGCTCCTGAAGCCCGACCAGTACGTCAGAGAGCTACGTGGTGCGGTTCAAATGTCGATCAAGCATATCGAAGCGGGTACAGCCGATCGCCTCGCTGTGCGCCTTGTAGCGGTCCTGCGCGAGCGGTTTGCCGTGGACCTGCGCAAGCGCCCGGGCGTGGCCTCGGTGCTCAAGCGGGCGGTGCTGGAGGAGTTGAACGAGTCGATGGATTTGTTGAGGCAGGACGTTGAGGACCGATGCGCGAAAGGGGTGAAGTGATGCATTGTTGGAAAGACGAGAACGAGGACATCGAGGAGCGATACGGTTTTGGCAGTGACGAATGGGTCGAGGCGTACAACCGCTTGAGCGGCGTGGGTGGGACCTGTATGCTGCCAGCCGACCACGAAGGAGAGCACAAGTTCACGCCCGACGATCAGATTAGGATGCGGTTTGAGGAGGAAAAGCGATGAAGCGATACGAGCCAGAAGCAGGCGATGTTTGCGGCGGGGAGTACAACTGTGCCGCGCAGATGGTCAAGGACGCAGACGGCGCATGGGTGAAGTACGATGACGCCGAGAAGCTACGCAAGGCGCTGGAGATCATCGCCGAGTTTGGCGGCAGGGACGCCGAAGAGTGTGTGCGCTGCAATGGCTCGTGGTGCGCCGAGCAAGCAAGGAGGGCGCTGGAATGAAACGATACGACATCATATCCTACGGCGGATACGACGAGTGCAGGGACGACGAGCTTGGCGACTGGGTGAAGCACGAGGACGCCGAGAAACTACTGGCGCTCCTGCGCCGCTGGGCGAGCGGTGGTGTCCACGGTGACGACGCCGAGATTATGCGCGACACGCAGATTGCGCTGCACGGGATGCCGAAGGAATGATTGAGCGCCCCGAACTCCTACGCCAAGCCCTCGCGGGCCTGCGCTTCCAGCTCAACGAGGTGCGGGTGCCTGCTGACGCCAAGCGGCGCGACGGGTGCGAACGGGATCTTCTGCGCTTCATCAAGACCTATTTCCCATACCTACGCGCCATGAATCGCTTTCAGTCTGCCTTCGCCACGGAGATCCAGGGGCTGATAATCGACGGTGCGCCGCTGAAACAGCTCAAGGCGCTGGCTGCACCCAGAGGCGGGGGCAAGAGTACCATCTGTCAGCTCGCTCTTTTATGGGCTGCGATGTACGGACACGTCCGTTTCGCTCTGATTCTTGCGGCAAACGGGGATAAGGCAAAGGAACGGGTGGGTTCCATTCAAGAATACGTGCTAAGAAACGAGCTTCTCAACGAGGACTTCCCCGAGATATGCGGCGCGGTCAGGGATTTTCGGGGCGACCCGAGGAGAGCACCGCCTCAGTACCCGTGGTCGACGCTCGAAATGCGCCTTGCCAACGGCACCTGGATCATGGCTGCTGGCATCGACGGGGCCATTGCCGGGGCGCTCAAGGGCGACGATCGTCCCGACTGTCTGCTACTCGACGACATCGAGGCAGGGATTGACGTAGACTCCGAGGCTGAGGCCAAGCGTCTGCGCAAGAGATTACAGGAAGCCCTCGCCCTCCCGCCGCAGCAGGGGACGTCCACGGTCATCTTCATCGGGACCTTAAAGTCGCAGGACTGCCTGAGCGGGGAGTTGACGGACGACGCGAAGAACCCCGCGTGGAGGGGCCAGCGGTATCGGGCGCTTGAGTCCATGCCAGTCAGGTCGGACATGTGGGAAGCCTTCATGGGACTACTGGCCCCGGGCGAACGCAAGGGCAGGCCGTCTGAGGTCGCTGATGCTTCGAAGGATACGCCGAGCGATGAGGACGTTGCCGCCGCGCTGGAGTTCCCGCTGGACGCCTTCGTAAAGCTACGCGAGGAGCACCGCGCTGCATACGCCTTCTACGTGGCGAACCAGAAGGCAATGGACGAAGGCGTGAAGGTCTTGGACGCTGACAGCCTACCTGTGCGCCGAATCTTCGAGGAACGCGCCGTCTTGGGTGAGCGGTACTACCGATGTGAGTTACAGAACGACCCGCCTCCGCCCGAAGACCGCCTGCTGGCGCTGCAATTCGAGGCGCTCCAGGCCCGCAAGCTGGCATCAGTCCACACGCGCACAGTCCCTGCGTGGGCCGAGGCGGTGCTTGTGACCTGCGACGTTGGCCTGCGGACGATCCACTACGAGGTATCTGCGCATTCGATGACCCGCGAGTGCTCCGTGGTGATCGACTGCGGCATGAAGGGCACGGGTCTCGGCGAGGACGGGCGCTGGGAGATGGCCCCTGACTCATCCAAGGCTGGCCTGATGGAGCGCGGCATACGCGCGGGCCTCGACGGGATCTACAAGGCAACCCATGCCGCATATGCCAAGATCGACACGGGCGAGGTCCTGCACCCCTACGGCGCGGTGGACATGGGCGGGAGCACGGGCCAGCGTCGGCAGATCGAGGACGGCGATTCAGCGTGGGCTCGCGTGGTCATCGGCTGGTGCGCCGGTCATCGAGGCCGCTGGTGGGCCGTCCGTGGCGCTGCGTCGTGGTCGGAGGGCATCAGGAAGAAAGCCCAAGACGGGAACTGGTGCTGGAACGAGCGCGGGTTCGTCCTCATGCACACGGATTATTTTAAGACCAGATTGTACAACGCCTTACAGACGCCAGAGTTATTCGAGCCATCGCCGAAGGGCGTGCCGCTTCCTGCGGTTGGCAGTCGCGGTTTCTGCGATACGATACCAGACGCCTACCTGCGGCACATGCAGAGCGAGGAGCGCGACCAGCACGGCAAGTGGATACAGGTCGCCAAGCAGAATCACTTTTGGGACACGGCCTACATGTCGTTGGCGCTGTCGGATCTCATCCGCCGCAGCGTCGTAGCACCGCCGAAGCCGCCGAAGCGGAACACGCGGAAGTCACCGAAGTGGGGCAAGCCGATACGGAGGAAGTTCTAATGGGGCTTGATTGCTACGCACACGCGGTGCTCGCCGTAAAGGTCAGCGCCAGTCTGTTGTACCCGCTGAAAGACGTCCGTGGTTGTCCGCACGAACATAGTTCAAAATACTGTCCAGAGTGCGGCGCTCCACACCACGAGCGCAAGAGTAGCCACATCACCGATGAGTTTGCAGAGGAGCATACCATCGGCGGGCTTGCCGTTTTACACAACTACGATGCCGACTTCGCGCTTATTGTGATCCGAGGGGTAGAGACGGCGAGCCATCGAAGTGAGAGCGAGGGCATAAGCGGGATGATGTACGAGGGTTTCGTTGGGAAGCTCGACGAGGCCGAGGCGAAACTGTCCCCGCTCGGGCTTTGGGATAGAGACACACTCGGGATTTACGCGTTTCGTAAGGACAGTTACTAATCAGGGGGCGGCAAAGGAGAGCCACATGGCAAAGCGTAAGAAGGACCCCGTGACAGGTGATGCGGGCTGGTGGGCGAAGCTGGATGGACACGCCCGGGTGGAGATGCTCAAGCACGTCTCGGCTCAGAGACTCGTGCTCGACAACGGGGCGATGGTCCCGTGGGCGGTGATCCCCGAGAGCGTCAAGCAGCGCATCCGCGCGTGGGTTGAGAAGGACGCAGCCGAGGCGAAGGATCGCGAGGAGCGCCGTGCAGCGCGGTCAGGGGCCGTGCGCATGGTCGAGGTCACGCTGACCGTGCCCGTGCTGGAAGCCGACGGGCCGTTCCCGTTCAGGCGGATAGCCGTCCCGCTGACGGCGAAGCGTCACCGGACCCTGAAGGCGCTGACGCTCGGCGCGAACCAGACCGGCGCGGAGATTGACGGCAAGCCGATTGAGCAGATGCCGAGAGTCGTGATGGCGTTGCTGGATCAGATTGGGGAAGCGATGAAGGGAACATAACGGGAGTTATATGATGACACCGTTTTGGAAGGAGCACAAGTTGAAGCCCTGCCCATTCTGCGGTACGCGGCCAGACGGCTGGCACACCCGGTGGGTACTCTGCCAGAATTGCGGGGGAAGCATTAGCGGGGATGGGGCGTACCGGAAGTGGAACCGCAGAGCGCGGAAGCGAACATAACAGGGGTTATATGCCTGCCACAAAAAGATTTTGTGTTTTTTCTAGAATCCGAAACATTCTGTAGTTTAACTCCGCGCCAAGGTCGGAACTAACCGGCCAAGGCGCGGAGTTATCTCGTGGCCCTATCCTCAAGCTCGACCATCACGGATGCACTCGCACAGTACAACGACAACCTACGCTATCGCGGTGATGCTACGAAGGCCGTGAACCTACTCGAAGCCATCGAGTTCCTGCTTGTCAATCGCCCATCCCAGACATCCGCAGACCCCGGCTCTCTCTCTTTCGAGTCGCTCAAGGAACAGAAAGAGGCCGTGGAAAAAGAGGTCAACGCGATGGACGGCGCATCACGCCGAACTCACTTCGTGCAGGGGAGACCGCTCTATGGCGGGTAAGAAGCGCACACCCCCACGCGAGGCCATATCTATCGGTGATGCCGCGATACGGCCCCCCGGCAAGTATGACCAATTCGGCTACCACGCCGCCGACGAGCAGCGCACGTCAGGACGACTGACCCCGCAAGGTGGCTCAGGCGACCGGCAAGACCGCTGGGACCGCAGGCTCCTGCGCGACATGTCGGCGCGGTTTGACAGAGACAATCCGATACAGAACGCGCTCATCAGCAGGGCGCTGGACAACATCGTGGGCCACGGCTTCAAGTTGCAGATGAACACGGGCGATGAGGCGAAAGACAAGGCCATTCAGGATCAGTGGTGCGACTGGTGGAAGCGCCCCGAGGTCCGCAAGCTCGACGCCGGTTGGCAGGTTGAGCGCCACGTCCTTGCATCATGTATGCGCGACGGCGACATTGCCGCAATCAAGCTCGGCACCGACGACATCCAGCTCATCGAGGCCGAACGCATCTACCATCCGAACGTGAAGAAACCGAACGATCGCCGAGTCGAAGACGGCATTCTGCTTGACTCCGTAGGCAGGCCGCTCTCGATGTACGTCTGCGACTACAGCGCGAACGGCATGGTTCAGCGCCGCACGACCGGCAAGGTTTACCCGTGGGAGAAGGTCGTCTTCGTGGCGCACCGCCGCCGCGTCTCCCAGACGCGCGGGATGCCCGTCCACGTCCCAGCCTTCCCCATGCTCCATCGCCTGAATGAGATTTGTGATTCCGAGGCTATCGCGTGGCAACTGCTGGCGCGGTTCGCGCTGTCGGTCAACCGCGAGAACGGCCCGACACTCGCCTACAATGAGTCCACCGCGAAGACCGGACTGCCGACCAACCCGAACCAGGAAGAGCGCCCCGAGCGGAGTCAGGACATCGGGACCGCGATCCTGTTCCACGGCGAAGAGGGCGAGGAGATCAAAGGAATTGAGCGCAACTTGCCGGGGTCAGACTTCCCCGAAAGTGTGCGCATGTTTTTGCGTCTGATTGGAATGCCCTTTGGTATGCCGCTCGAACTCCTCTTGCTCGACTTTTCTCAGACGAATTATTCGAGCGCAAAAGCGAGTCTTGAGCAGGCATACAGGGCGTTCCGAGCGTGGCAGAGGCTCCTCTGGGAGAACTTCCACGACCCGCTGCTCAGTTGGAAGTTGGCCGAGTGGTATCCAGAACTTAAGAACAAGACGCATACTTGGATCACGCCGAACTTCCCGTGGCTCGACCCATTGAAAGAAGCCGAAGCCGCTGGCCTTGGCATCGCTCTCGGCCTGACGACGCACGGCGAAGCCATCGCTGGCAGGGGTGGCGACCGAGAGGCGTGGCTGCGAGAGCGCCAGAAAGAGTACTTGAGCGCCTACAAGGTCCAGCAGGAGATTGCCAAGCAGTGCGGCGGATACGAGCCGCCGATTGAACTGCTCGTTGGCCTCAACGACAAGGTGCTCGCGCAGACGGCGAAGGTCGAAGCCGCCGAAGTTACTGCCGACGCCAGCAAGGATAAGGGGGCGTTCGATGCCACAAGATAGCCTCTTCGATAACAAGGGCCCCGCCGCGAGTCCTGTCATGTTCCGCAGCGGTGAGACCAAAGGCGCACCGACAGACGTGGACCGCGAGAAGCAGGTTATCTACGGCTACGCAGTCTGCACGCGCGGCGAAGCTCTGGGTCACGATTTTTGGTGTGACGGGGACTTCTTGAAGCAGATCGTCAAGATGGGCAACCGGAAGAAACTCGGCATCAAGGGTCGCTACACGCACCCGGGCCTATCCGGTGACGGCCTCGGCAAACACCTCGGACGCTCAAAGAACTTCAGGCTCGACGGCGACGTGGTTCGCGCGGACCTGCACATGGCAGCGAGCGCGAGCGAGACCCCTGACGGCGACCTGGCAGGATACGCGATGACGCGAGCCGAAGAGGACCCGGAATCCTTCGGGGCCTCGATCGTCTTCCGCCACGACTGCGGCGAGGAAGAGCGTTTCGCCACGAAGCACAAGGGCGAGGAAGGCCGCTTCGAGAGCCCTGACGAGGACAACGCGAGCAACCTGATTCACGCGCGAATGGCTGAGTTCAACGCCTCGGATCTCGTCGGAGATCCTGCCGCGAACCCGGGCGGATTCTTTTCCGCGAACGGGACCGAAGAACTGGCCGCGCGAGCAGAGTCGCTGTTCTCCTACGCTTGCGGCATCACCGAGACCGTACCTACTCCCGAAGAGCTTGGCGGCATTCACCCCGAACGCCTGCGGGCCTTTTGGATTTCATTCGCCCAGCGCCACGGCATCACGGTCGGCGCGTCACAACAGCAGGAGACCCAAATGGCTGACGAAGAGAAAAAAGACGAGCAGGAAGACGAGAAGAAGAAGGACGAGCAGGCCGAAGGTGAGGACAAAGAGAAAGACGAGAACGAGGACAAGGACGAGAAGAAGGACGAGAACGGTGAGTTCCCGCCCAAGAAGGAAGACGACGACAAGGACGAGGATTCGCAGTCGGCCAAGCTCGCGTCCCTCCGCGCCAACGAGACCTTCGGCGAGAACGCTGTATTCGTTCTGGAAGCGCACGACGAAGGCTGGACCTCGCAGCACGCTGAGAACGTCTACCTCCGCAGACAGTTGAAGGCTCAGAAAGCTGATGCCGTCAAGAAGTCCGAGACCGCAGAGGCCGCTGGCTCCAGCGCCGCGAACGAGGAAAGCTCGACCAGCTCTGACTTCATGGAGCAGGCCAAACTCAGGGCCAAGGCTGACAACTCCAGCCTCGCTCAGGCCATCAAAAAGCTCGCCCACGAGCAGCCGGAAATGCACCGTGGCTGGGTAAACGGAAAGAAGTAAGTCGGCCCCCGTTTTGCCCGTTGCGTAGCGGGCAGGGATTGAATCACAGACTTAGAAGGAGATAGGAACATGGGTCAGTATAATGACTCGGGGGTCCGCAGCTTCACTTCCGGCGAGGCTCTCGAAATTTACCAGCGCGTGAAGTACAACAGCTCCAGCGAAGTCGTCTACGCCGACGTGGACGACATCGGCATCGGCGTAACGATGGACTCCTGCACCGACGGGAACCAGGTTCCGGTTCGCCTGTACTCGAAGGAAGGCACGTTCAAGGTCACGGCGGCGGGCGCGTTCAGTGCCAACGACGTTCTCTACGCTGCCGAGAGCGGCGAAGTGGACGACGCCACAAGTGGCGGTCCCGCGATCTTCCGCGCCCTCGAAGCGGCGACAGCCTCTGACGATGTGGTCGAGGCCGTCTACATCGGCGCTCCGACAGCCCCGGCGCTTCTGATCGCCGCAGTCGCGGACAGCTCCTCGATCACCGCGACCGCGACAGAGACCACGTTTGACAACGCCTCGAAGACGATCGACGGTGCCACGCTCAAGGCTGGCGATCAGCTTCGCTTCAGGATCGGCATCATCGGCTCGGATCAGAACTCGACCGATACGTTCATCGTCAAGCTGTACGTCGGGACCGAGGCCGTCTTCACCAGTCCCACGCTCGACGTCAACGCTGATGCCGACATCTTCTACGCCGACATCACCGTGCAGGTCAGGGTCGCTGGTGCCTCGGGCACGCTCGTTGCCTCGGGGATCTACTCTCCGTTCGCGGCAGCGGCAACCGCCCCCGCCGAGGCGTGGAGACTTGCCCAAGTTTCCGAGGATCTCTCCGGTGACATCGCTATCAAGGCGACCGGCAAGTGGAGTACCACGAACTCCGGCAACTCGGCAGAATGTGAGACGTTCAGCGTCACGCACATTCCGCGCTAGAAAAGATCGCTCCCCGAGGGGGCACGACCGAGCTAGTCGTTGCCACTCACCCGGGCATAAGCCCCCTCGGTTTTCTCTTCCTTCGGGTGATCGGATGCTGGCTGGGGTGAGCTGGATAAGACAGGAGTCAGGACATGCCGAATTATTCAGGCACCCATGCCGCTCCGAGGACTGAACTCGGCGTGGCAATGCAAGAGTACATCCAGACGCTGGATGAGTTCATCGGCTCGAAGATTCTGGCGGGCCTCATGGTCCCTCGGAAGACCGCCTACTTTCCCAAGGTGATGCGTGAAGGTTTCCTGCGCACCGCCGTGGTCAAACGCATCGCGCGAGCGGGCTACAACCGGGACACGTTCCTGGTCGAAGACAGCTCTTACGCCTGCGAAGAGCGCGGTCTCGAAGGTCCGCTGGATGACGCGGATCGGGAGTTCTACACCAGAGAGTTCGACGCCGAGATGAACACGGTTGCGACGATCACGCGCCGCGTCGTTCAGGATTACGAGATTGACGTCGCCTCGGCGATCTTCAACTCCTCGACCTGGACCGGCTCGACCCTCAACACGTCCGTTTCGACCGAATGGTCTACCGTTTCCGCCGACGTCATCGGCGACGTGGCTGGTGCGAAGGAATCCAGTCGTAGGTTGACAGGCGTCGAGCCTGACACCCTGATCTGTTCGCAGGTCGTCTGGAAGAACATCAAAAGGAACGAGGGAATCCTGGAGCGCGTGCAGTACGCGTCCGAGGCTGGTGACGCGAAGATGGCCGGAAGCATCCCGGGCATCCTCGGCTTGCCGAAGATCCTCGTGGGCAAGGGCGTCTACAATAGCGCCAAAGAGGGCCAAACCGCCGTCATCGCCGACATCTGGGATGACGAATACTGCATGATCGCCAAGACAGCGAACGAAGGCGCACAGCTCACCGAGCCTTGCGTCGGTCGCACGTTCGTCTGGTCCGGTGACGCGCCGGTCGAGGCCGGTGGAGTGATCGTTGAGCAGTACCGCGATGAGCGGGTCCGAGGCGACGTGTTCCGCTCGCGGATGCACAGCGACGAGCTGATCTTCGACGCCAGCTATGCTCACTTGCTGGATAACATCACCGCCTAAGTCTGGCGATGAAATAGACAACGGCAGGGTGGGGAAGGTGCTCACCCTGCCAGACAAAGGAGAGATAATCATGGGCCTCGTTTCAAGGTTCAACTCTAACGGCACGCTGATCACGTCCGTTGGCACGCTTAACAGCGCCGATGACACCGCGCTCACGTCCGTTGGAGCCCTGGTGACGTCCGTTGGCACGCTCGACTCAGCCAACGACACGGCGCTTGCGTCGGTCGGAACTCTGGTGACCGCCAGCACGTCCACCGTCACCGCCCTCAACGCCTCGGTTGGCACGCTGGTAGGTTCCTCGCTGGCCTCGCATCTGTCCGCAATCGTCGCGGCAGTTGACTCCGTCGGCGTTGTGGCTGCTGGCTAGCATGAAGATCGCGCATCTCGCACCTTTCGCTCCGTCCCGTTGCGGTCTCTACGAGGCCGCGCGGGACTTTGTGCGTGCAGACCGTTACGCGGGCAGGGATGCCGAGCTGTGTGATACTGGTGCCGATGGCGGCGCTCCTGTTCCCGGTCAGCACGACGACCGCAGCGGCGAGCGCGTCACCTCTCGATCGTGGGATGACTGCAAGGACGCCGACGTCTTCGTGGTACACGGGGCCTTCGTTGACCGCTGGCTGGTGCAGACCGACGCGCCTGTCGTCATTGCGATTCATGGCAGACCGCAAGCCTGCTTCAAGCCTGAGCAGAACGGCGAGGCAGAGAACCAGGCATTCAGTTGGATGGTCGAAGCCTCTCGTTATCAGCGCGTCAAGGCGATGCTGACGATGTGGTCGGAGCACGTCCCGTACTGGTCGCGGTTCCTCCCTGAAGAGAAGTTGGTCACGACCGACGACCCGCCGATTGATTGCGAGATGTTCACGCCGGAAGGTGTGACTCAAGAGATTCCGCCGCAGTGTCTGGGCAAGCACAACATGCTTATCTGCGACTCGTGGCGTTCAGACGTTGACTGCTTCGAGGCCGCTGTAGGTTCCATTCACGCGGCGCGAGCGGTGCCCGGGCTGAAGGTTCACTTCTTCGGCGTGGAGCACAAGGACGGCAAACCCCCAGCAGTCTGGGAACACATCTTTTCCGCGCTGCGTGCGCAAGGTTCTCTTGGCCTCGTGAATGGTCGCATCCTTGAGATCGCCTCTGTGTATCGCGCGATGGACCTGCTTCTGTCCCCGCATCGCATCGGCGTCAGGACGATCGGTGAGGCGCTTGCGTCTGGTATTCCGGTCGTTGCCGAGAAGGGATGCCGCTACACGCCGCACACTGCGCAGATGCAGGACCCCGAGGCCGTGGCGTTCGCCGTCAAGGAAGCCATCGAGAACCGCACGGACCCGCGCGGAGTGGCCCTTGACCATTTCGCCTTGCCCGCCTTCGGCGACAAGCTCACCCACATTTACCAGGACGCCACGGCGCTGCCGTTCTCAACCAGCGGCCCCGTCCGAATTGTTGAGAAAGCGAGCGCATAATGCCAACACGTCGAGCGCCTAACGGGATTCCGGCTCTGTTCCCGAGCACGAGTCAGATCGTGAGCTACAGCGCAGGAGCCAGCACCGAGGCGTCAACCGCTTTCGGCGACAACACCGAGTGTGTGCGCGTCATCTCGACTACGGATTGCTACATCGGCTTCGGCGCGACCGGCCTGACCGTGACCACGGCGAGCCTGCGGTTGACCGCTGGCGTCCCTGAATACTTCAACGTGGACAAGTCAACCTACGTCGCTGTCTACGGTGTGGCCGCTGCTGGCGTCCTGACCGCAACGGAGATGCAATAATGCTTTTGGGTCCAGGGAGACTGCTTGGCGTGAAGGGTGGCGGCGTCGGAGACGCTGGGGCATCCGCCATGTTTTCGCTGCTCAAGGACCACGTAATTTCCAAGCCCCGCTTGCCTCACGTTTACGCCGCCTTCGCGCTCCGTAATAGCTCGGGGCAGAAACAGTACGTCAGAGCCGTTGCGACACTGCTGGCCTGACCAGATAGGAGAAAGATACAATGGCCGCGACACCCAACAGCATCATCACCCCGCAGTCGATCACCACAATCGTCGGTCAGATCGCCACGGGGGACCAGACCACAGCGGCGACGGCGGGAAGCGCGACCACGAACGGGCGCTTGATTTACAAGGTCCTGGTCTACCCTGCGGCCTCTAATCGTGAAGTCACGCTCTACGACTTCGACGGGACCTCCGCGCGAGCCATCTGCCTGGTTGACATCACGGCTGACGCGGCTGCTGACATCGTTCCCGTGGACCTACTCAGCAACGTCCCTTGTCCCATCGACGCCTGCGGTAACAAATTTTATCTAATGCAGGCGGGGCATAGCGTCTACCTTTCGGCTGAAAACGTCGCGGTGACGAACGACTACTCGATTGTCTGCGAAGACCTGTAGAGGTACGCCATGATTGGTCGCGCGATTGGTCACATCGTTCAGCCACGGCACCCCGTCCCGCTTGTGGATCGCATCTACAAGCAGATGGGGCTACCGGCGGGATACGGCAAGGATACCGTCGCCCTCTACGCGCCTTTCCATGAGGCGTTCAGGAACGATTACGCCTCTGCGTGGACCCGCGAAGGCTGGCTACCTGCCGATGTCGTTAGAACGAACGCCAAGCTCGCCCCCTCAACGAAGACGCACTCTCAGCACTATCTGCGCACCTACGCTGCGGGAGCGGTCAGTCACAGCGGGTTGATTGAACCGGCGGCGACGAAGCTATGCAACGCAGAGGCCAGTTTCGGAGTCGGGGTCCATGTAACGCGCACGACCGGGCAGGCGGATTTAGCCGGTGGTACGGACGCCGTGTTGTTGACTGAGGACGGGGCGAATGACGCACACGGCATCTATGACGCTATCACGTACGCGGCAAACTCTACGATTGCTGCACGCGTGTACGTAAAGCGCGGGACTGGCTCGAATCACGCCCTTCTAATTATGGGCGGCGCAAACCGCATATACGTAGGCGTCGATCTTGGCACGGCAAGCGTTCTGGATTCAGGCACGGTTGGGGATGGGGTGCTTTCGTCCGCTACCGCAGCCATCGTGGGTGGCTGGGTTGAGATTACGTTAATAGGTAAACCGTCAGTTGCTGCAGCGAATGGCAACGTATTCGTTCTTAATTCTGAAGATGGGTTATACGCGAATCGAACATACCTAGGCGATTCCTCGTCCTCGATTTACTCTGCGCATTGTACGGTTACCAAGTCAGACTACCCGATGTCGGCCATTGCGGGTAACGGTTCCACCCGTTCCGCCGACACGCTCAGTTTCAGCTCCAGCGTTTTCGGTTCGGCGGCGAGCGAGGGGACGCTGTTTGGGGTGATTAAAAGTTCATATCATTCTGATGGCGCGGGGGGGAATGTCTACGAACTTGCCCTAGATTATAATGGGGCTATTAACGACGGAGCCGGAGGGTCGGTCTATATTTACACAAATAATGTGGGTAACAGGGTAGACGCTGTGCAGTATTCTGGAGCCAATAGCCAAGGGGGGATGCTTGGGTCGGCACATAACGGCGAGACTGTTTCATATGCAATCAGTTGGAAAGCTGGAGCCAGGAGGGTTGTAATAGATGGTGCGATAACAGACACGACAGCGGCAAACTATAACACCCCCGCCAATCTCGACAGGCTGAAAATTGCAGGCGCAGGGGCACAGGCTGCCGGTTCCGGCGCATACCCGCTCGCCGGCGTGCTCGACCGATACATCAGCGACGACGAAGCGAAGGCACTGACGAGCGCGGCGGTGCGCGATTACGTTACGGAGAGGGCGGGGATCGAATGAGGGACGCCAAGACACTATTCCTCGCGCTCCTGCTCGTCGCTGCGGCGTGCAGCACGGCCCCGACCGGATCAGAGATTGACGTCGCTCTGTCGCGCGGGCATGAGTTGGCCTGCCGCTTCGCCGCTCAGGAAGGCTTTACGCTTCGGGTTGAGACCTCGCCCGCCGTTGCGATTGTCTCGACGAGCGAACTCTATCGCCAATACGCAGATGCGAAGATGATTCCGGTCAGCGCGGTGCCGAAGGGCCTGCGCGGGTTCTGTGATTACGTCAACCGCCGCGTGGTGCTCCTGCACTGGGAGATGGACACGTTCCATCACGAACTCGGCCACTGGTATTTCGGCCTGAGCGAAGACGTGGCCGACGCGTTCATGCGATTCGAGAGGACTGCGTGATGAGAAGGAAACCAATCACCGTCTGGGTCGAGCGTCCTGACATTGACGTGAGCACTCCCGACATGGACGGCAAGCGGACCCCTGAGCAGATCAGGCCGAACGTCGGACCCGTGCTGCAACCGCTCATCGCCGGATGCACTCGCATTCACAAGAACCTGTGGGCCGTTCAATTCGCGTGGCCCCTGACGAACGACGTTCAGCGCAGCATCAGACGCCGACTCGTGGCGCAGAACCGCGACGGAAAGGCGGTCTACTTCGGACGCGCGAAAGTGCCAGAGCGCGAGGTTGAGGTGACGGAGCAGGAGCCTGACCTTGACGCGAAGATGATCGACGGCGTGAGGCCGAAGAAGGACGTGAAGCGCCGGTTGGCACTGAGAACTCTGTCACACAGATCAAGGTTTGTCACCGAATAGGGGGGAACGATGAAGCTCGCACCGCTACTGTTTATCTTCGCCGTAGACGCCCCGACCGCCGACCCGATGATTGAGCTGGCGAAGTATGGCGCGATGGGCGTCCTGCTCGGTTGGTTCGTTTACTGGTCGCGCAAGGACAAGGTTCGCAGCGAACAGAACTGGGAGAAGACAAACGAGAAGATGTTTGGCGTCATCAAGGACCAGACAGAAGCGGCAGTCGCACAGGCCGAAGCGGTTAAGAAGCAGACGCGGGTAATCGAAAAGCTATCGCACGACATGCGGGAGCGCCCGTGCCTGAAGAAGCAGGGTGACTAACCCGAAGGAGGACACATGCCGGGCATCAAAGAGACACGCGAAGTAGTGACAGCGATGGGTGACGTCGGTGCGGTGATCGCTGGACTGCTCAAAGATGGTTTCCAGCCAGGTTCAGACATCATGGCGCTGTTCATGTCATGGCAGACGAACCCCGAGCTGAAGGCATCGCTGACCGCCGCAGGCGACAACATCAGCGCGGTCAAGGACGAGATCAAAGACCTCGACGTCGGAGAGGGCCTTGAGCTTGGTAAGGAAGGCATCAATACCACGCAGAAGATCCTGGCGGCGTTGAAGTGAACTGGGTTGTTACCATCTTCCGCTGCGTTCTTGAGGCGCTCAAGGCGCTTCTCGGGCGCAGCGGGACCTTGAAGGAGACGACGGGTGAGACGAAGCCTGACGCAGATGTCGATGACGCTCGCAAGCCTGACACTCTGCCTGACTTTAGCAGGGTGCGTGACGATCGGTCCAAAGGCTGAACGCGAAACGATCTGGGCCAAGAAGGGCACGATCGGGAAGGTAGTCAGCGACTCGACAGTTGAGATCCTCGTACCGCTCGAAGGGTCAAATAACGAGTGGATACGAACGAAGGCCGACGCAAAGGGCATGATCCTGATCGACGAAGAGACGTACCAGGCGATGCTCGAATGCTACAGGTTGGCCGACGACAAAGTGACGGCGGCGTGCGGAGAGTTGTTGCCCCCGCCGAAGTAGTACCACGCCCTGCGTAGCTAGATCGCAGGAGAGCCCCGGGTAGTGCTGGGAGAGACGAGACAATGGTAAGCCCTCCTAATAACTCCCAAGGTCGCGTGCAGATCATCATAGAATGGCGGCACTGTAAGAAGTGCAAGCGGTCGTCGCCCATGCAGAAGGTCGCGGGTGACGACATGTGGCAGTGCCCGTGGTGCCTGAGTCACGAGACGGAGAAGAAGACCGATGTCGAGTAACTTCGAGAACGTCTACAAGTACACGGCGAACCCCTCGCAGGCGGCGACCTTCGGCGAGACCGTGACCTATACGGTCGCTGGCGGCGCTCCTGCATCCGTGACGATGATCGTAGACCGCAAGTCGCGCGAGTGGGTTGACTCCGCAGCGGCGGCCGACACATACGAACAGGTGATGGCGCGGTTACTCGTCTCTGACATCGCAACACCGATTGACCTTCAGGCCGCGACCGGCGATAGCGTCGATCAGGTGGCGATTAACAGCGAAGATTGGTACGTTCGAGAGGTTGTAGATACCGTGGCTGGCTGGCACATCCTGCGATTGACCAGCAAGCTACTTCCGTAAGGAGAGAAACATGGCTTACACTGACGAGACTGATGCCTTTCACCGGCACACGTCCACCGTTCACGCATCCACGACGATCAAGGGCGTCCTTGGCGTGCGCACCAGCTACGAGGTAGGGCGTAACCCGATCTCGGCTGACGGCGCTCTCGGGCCCACGGCGCATCCGGTCCAGACGCTGCGCCAGACGGCGGTGCTCAGGTTCCTCGACGGTAATGGCGTGCTGGCATACGGCACGGCAGCGGGCAACTTGGTTCACAACTTCACGGCGGCAGACGGCGGCAGCGGCAGCATCACGCAGGCGCTCATGGTTGCGTCTTCGTGGGAGATGGAAGCCGAGAGTCCCGAAGGCGGCTTCGCCTATCAGCAGACCTACGACGCCGAGAGCAGCACGCCCTCGTACACGATCAGCCACTGAGGTGACTTGTGAAACCTGGCAAGGCCGTAGACATGAACAAGACCTTCTGGCGTCCTACGGGGACGGCGGATGGCGTGTTCTACCTCGGCTCGAAACCGGCAGACATCGCCCTGCCGAGCAGACTACGGGCCGTCAAGATTGTAGACAAGCCGTCGGGTCAAGCCGAGGCTATGCGCTACCTGCGGCCCTGCTCTAATGAGTGGCACAAGACCCACGCGGGGCGAAACGGCGTTGACGTCGTGGGCCTCTACAAGGGCGCGGTCATCGCAGGAATGCCGCCCGAGTTCGTCGAGCTTGCCAAGGAGCAGGGCAGGCCGATCGTCCACGGGTTTACCACGGAAGGCGAGATCATGCAGGCCATCCGTGAAGACCCCTTCGGAATGGCTCGCGCGTACAAGTGGCACAAATGCACGGATGAGATCTACGGGGTGACGATCGAGAGGGGTGAAGAATGAGAAGGCTCTGGCTCTGGGTCCGTGTTGCGTTGTCTATCCTGCCGCTGCTGCTGCTGACGTTCTTCTTCTACGTCTGCCGCTTCATCGCGGGGCGCTACACGGTGCAGAACTTCATCAGAAACGCCCTTTTCGCGCGGGTTGACGTCGTGGGATTCGAGGATCTGGAGACGTGGGACGAGTGGGGAGTCGTCGGGCGTGCCATGTTCGAGGCCGAATGTGAGCGGCGTGGCTTCGTTCCTGAAGTGCATCTGACCGAGATCCATCCCGACTTCGACGCGCAACAGGTCACGCTGAGTTTCCGCCGCATGAACTCTGAGGAGAAGGCCGAGGACATGCACCGAGCGCAGAAGAAGGGCGCGGGCTTCCACATCCACCCGAAGTTACAGGCAGAGCAGATCGAGCGCCGCCACATGGAACGTGCGCGGCGGGGAGTGAGGTAGAATGTCTCTCAAGTTTGGGTCATCAGAATTTAACATCCTCCCCACGGGTGCCCAGCATACCGACGGGCAGTATTATCTCACGGCTCCAGACCCTTCCGGTGCATTCCGTGAAACGCAATACTCAACGGCCCCCGCGACGAACTTCCGTAAGCGCATCGACCACGGCTTCAGGGATAGGCGTCACGGACCGTTCATTATTTTCTTTGTTGCGGCGGATGAGGCGGCTCTTGCGGCGGCAATCGCCGCAGTCAAAAGCAACGTCAGCAACACGGAGGGCGTGACAATCACCTATCCGAGCACCAAGACCTATCTCAAGTGTTTCATGCTCGACGGATACCCGAGGGAGATCCCAGACACGCGTTACGAGAACGAAGTCGGAACCGCCTGGTACTGTCAAATGGAGTACGTTTTGGCTCAGGACGGAGCGTAAGCGATGGCGATCAAGCGCCGCAAAGGGTTTAAGGCTGGCGGGTCACGCACGACCCCTGCGGGCATTGCCAAGGGCCTCGCGCGTAAGGTCCTGAAGCTCAAGGGGCAGGGGTCCAACGTACCGGATACGACGGCACGCGCGGCCCGCGTTGTGCTCCAGAACAAGGGCACTGAGTCTGACGTCCAGCTCCTTCGCAAGCATCTCGGCATCTCACGCTCTGGCGCAGGCGCTATCGGCAAGGCGATGAAGGGCGCGACCGGCCTGACTTCCGGCCTGCTGAATATCTCCCGCGACATCTCGATGCTCGGTCAGGAAGGGCAGAGCGGCGCAGCAGCGGCACGTCTGAGCCTCACGGCGGTCTCTGGCGTTGCAGACGCGGTTGGCAACAATAAGAAGGCGCTTGTTGGCATTGGCGAGAACGTCGCCAAACAGTTGGGCAAGGACCCCGCGCTGGCATCGAAGTTTGTCAACGGACTCGCCCGGGTCAGCCGCCTCGCTGGTGTGTTGGGCGCAGGCTTTGCAATCGGTGCGCAACTTGTCAGCGCCTTCATCAATCAGCAGAAACGCGCGGGGGAGGCTGGCCTTGCGGCCCACAAGGCACGGATGGCATTCGCAGCAGGCGACCGAGGCGCGGCGGTTGAGGAGCAGGCCCAGCGTGAGGCCGAGCTTGACATGCGCGTCTCGACGGCGCTGGCAGACAATCCTTTTTTGATTTTAGGCACGAAGGAATACTTCGGGCAGCGCGTCAGTGAAGCTGCGGCCAAACGCAAGATTCAACTCATTCAGGAGCGCACGAAAGAACGCCAGATCCTAAACCAGAGCGGCGCGGGGCAAGAGGCGCTGGCGGCATTCGCGGCCTCGCGCGGCCTGCCGGTCTCGTTACTGTCAAAGAGAGATAGCAACACCGTGTTAGATAAGCTGGCTGAGGAGACATTCAAAGCGTCAGACACGAGCCTTGAGGTGATGATTGGCGATAAGCTGAACCAGATGAACTTCCTTGAGCGAGCCTCATACGAGGCGTCTGGTGGCTGGGCCTTGCGTGAGGAGTGGGCCGAAGAGATCCGCAAGCGCAACGCCCTACATGCTGAAGACCGCCTCGCGGGTCTCAAAAAGAAGTTCCAAGAGGAACTACACAAGAAGTCACCAGAACAGCGCATCGAAGAGGACATGTACCGCGACGAACGCCTCGCAACGCACAACGCTTTTCGGTCGCGCCACGTCGCGCGGACGCTGGATTAAGGAGCAGAGATGGCTCAGAAACTGGTACTCCCGAACGCGGCAGACGCGAACTTTGCCGACTTCAACCCTCCTGAGCGGATGGACCCTAAAACGTACACCGCTCAGATCGTGCGCTTCCCGCCCGAGCAGTATGGCCGGAAGCCCACGGTCGATGAAGTCGCTGGCCTCATCGCCAAGGGTCTGGCCGGATCTCTTGGCATCCGCGTCAAGAACGCCTCGGGCGCGGGCTACACCGCTCCGCTCCTTGTCTACGTCTCCGGTCACGCTGGGGTCATCGAGGAAGGTGACGCCTCGACGCAGTTGGCATCATGGGTCATCAATGGCAACACGCTGGCGAACACCGCAGGCGGCAGGCTCTACTGGCGCTTGACTGCATCCGGTGGCGACAGGACCGTCAGACTCTACAAGGCGAAGTACATCGACACGGCAGAGGCCACGAAGCAGTCAACCAACTTCCCCACAGACTCGCTGGTAGCAACCGGCACGCGGACGGGCGATGGCTCAATCACGCTGGCCGAGGCGAACAGCAGCGGCATCTCAGGCACGGTCACGCTGACCTACACCGCCGAGGACGAGGACACGGCCAACATCCTGTATCTCGACGTTATGACGGTCGTCAAGGCGCAGGCAGACACGCTGACGAAGCTCGCCGAATACGTCCTACTCTCAGACGTCGCCAACGGTGCGCACGGCGTGGCCTATCGCGTAGGTGAGATCACCGACATCAACACTTCTGCGGCAGCGGCAGACGGCGCGAAGGTCTACCTGTCAGACACCCCGGGCGCTCTGGCATACTCAGCAGGGACCTACGAGCAGATTGTCGGCACGGTGAACAAGGACCACGCGACTAACGGCGCGGTGCGCTTCAATATCGGCGGCGTCCCGGCAGGGATTGACCCCAACGCGATCCACGACAACGTGGCGGGCGAGATCAACGCGGTTGCTACCAAGGCGACCCCGCTGGCTGCTGACCTGATCCTGATCGAGGACACGGCGGCATCGAATGCGAAGAAGAAAGTCACGGTCGGCTCGCTGACGCTGACGACGGCCAGCACGCGCATCACGAGCGGCGACAGCCCCTACACGATGCTCACTACGGATTCGGTCATCTTCTGCGACACGGATGGCGGGGCCATTGAGGTTGACCTGACGGCGGGCGTGGCAGGTCAGCGCGTGACCCTCATCAACTGCGGGTCGAGCGGCAACATGATGACTGTTGACCCGAACGGCACGGAGACGATACGCGGCAAGGCGGCAGGCGAGGCGATCCTTGGCGTTGACGATACGGTTTTTGAATTCACCTACGACTCGACGGAAGGATGGTGGTAGCATGTCTTGGATTCCGACTGGGCACATTCACAAGTTCGGCGGCGACATCTGGTACGTCAGCAAGTCTGGCAACGACTCTAACTCAGGCAAGGACCCTATAAACGCCTTCCTGACGATCGGCGCGGCAATCACCGCCGCTGCTGCCGGTGACGCCATCAGCGTAAAGGCCGGGGCCTACGACGAGAACGGACTTGATCTCAACGACGCTGGCCTTGAGCTGTGGTGTGAGATCGGCGTCACGCTTTCCAACACGAACCCGGGCACGGTGCTGACGGTGAGCGGCGCGTCCTGTCGCGTCAGGGGATGCAAGATCGAGCAGGCCGGTCAGATCGGCCTCGCGGTCACAGGCACAGCGTGCGCTATTGAAGACGTCCTGGTTGATGGCTGCACGGTTTCCTACGACCTTAACGGGTCATACGCGCGACTGGTGCGCTGCCAGAGTCAGGAAGCGAGCGTCACGGGCTACGACATCGCCAATAAAGAATGCCTCTTGTACCTCTGCAACGCCGTCGGGGAAGGCAGCGCAACGCGCGGATTCTACTTGAGCAACGCCGCCGCAGACCGCTGTATGCTCTATCAGTGCGTGTCAGCAGCCAACGCGACCGCAGGCTTCCATATCATCGCGGGCTGCACATACAACGTACTGGTCTTCTGCAACTCGGCCAGTTCGGACGGTGCCCCGATTGACGTCGGCACGTCCACGTATTTCGGCTTGGACTTCGTGGATTCGCTGGAGCAGCACGAAAACGTCTACCCCTTCCCTGACGGCGAGGGCACGGCGGGCACGCCCATCAGCATTCAATCGGAGGTCAACGACGAGACCGGCGCGGATTCGACAGCCGACTACTTCGGAGACTGCGCCGTTATCATGCCGCCAGCCACGCGGACGGCACAGTGGTTCTGGGAGGGCGTAAACCTCTTTGCGACCACATCGGCAGACGACCAACGCTACACTGGATACCGCATCGTATACGGATTTTCGGCCAGCAGGAACGGTGGAAATAACTGGGACGAGAATGTGACCGTTCTGACGGTAACCGACGCGACCGAGGCGGCACAATTTGAGGTTAATGACCTCGTGTGGATTACGACCCCGGGCTACAAGCCCCACGGTGAGATAGTCAAGGTGACTGATGTAACGGCTGCGGTCATCACCATCGCGCGGCAGACGGAGAACTCCGCACGCCTCGGTCTACACTGGAACCACACGACGAACGACGGCGGCAACGAGGTGATGTATCTCTGCTACCGCAACTCGGCGCAATACCACGCACAGCACTGGGACTTCACCGCAGCCAACGCGAAGGACTTTGCGGCGCACCGCTTCGTTAGTCCGAGGCGCATGGCGGCGAACGACGGCATTGTGGTCAGGATGATTAACGGGACCGACGCCGCGAACTCCGAGGCGGCACTGGCTACGATCTACGGCTAAGGGGACACGATGCCCTGCACGACCGCACCGCACATCTACCCCGGCGACCTGCTGACGATCAAGCGGGCGAAGATCAACAACAACGGGACCGGAACCTTCACCGCGCGTGCGCTGACGGACTGGGGCGATGCCGTCTGGGTCATCCTGTGCGACGGTATCATCTCCAAACCCTTCACAATCAAGGACGACGACACGATTGAGCAGCCCTTTGCGGTGGACGTCGGCGTCGAAAGTCACTACGTCTACGCTATCTGCATCGGCTGGTGGGGCGAGGTCCCTGGCGGCGCTCTGGTTGACCTCGTGCGAGCCTACCTCGAAGACGATACGGCGGTGGCCCTTGAGGTCGAGATCCCTCACCTGTCTACGGCACGCGCGGCCTACAACGACTCGGCGCAGTTCTCCTCATGGACCCTGACCGGACTGCGCCGCTTCACGAACTGCGAGCGCGTCGAGAACTGGACGACCCGCGCGTCACTCGGCATCGTGCTGGAGGACGAGGGCAGCTCAGTCTACGCGCTGGAACTCTACAACGGGGCCGAACTGGTTGCGTCAGGATCTCGCACGGGCAACGGCAGCATCACGATCACGGAGGATAACGACTCGGGCGTTTCCGGCAGCGTGACGGTTGCCTACAGTGCGGACCTTGCGCTGACTGATAATGCCTACGTGGTCTCGACATGGGCCGCGAGCTTCAGCGTCTACGACTCGTCAGACCTGCTGGCCTACAAGCCCGACGACGGGCGAGCCAATCGACTGATGAAGCGCATCGACGACCTCGCCGCAGACTCATACTCTATCCGGCTCAAGTCCACTTCGGACCTCGGGCAGGTCTCGGCCTTTGGTAGCGCGGACGCGGCGACAATCGGCACGGTTGCACCACCTCCCTCGGCGGTCGTCTACGCTACCGGAAACTGGACTAATACTCAGATAACTGTCACCGGCGGTACTCCCGCGTGGGTCGCGTCCACGGCATACACGAAGCGGGAGTGGGTGACGCCGACTGGTGGCCCCGCGAGCTACGCCTACGAATGCACCACGGCGGGGACGTCCGACGCGACCGAGCCTGCCTCGTGGCCGACGACCCCGGGCGACACGCAGTCAGATGGCGGCGTGACCTGGACCTGCCGCGCAGAGATCACCTACGCAGCATACGACTCGAAGCTCGATGAGCCGACCGACGCCGACAACACCTACGGCAACAAGAAGACCGCAGCGGCGACCGGCACGACGGTCGGCATCACGCTGGATACGCTCACGGCGGCAGCGGCAGGAACGCGGCGCGTAGTCGTCCACGGCATCCTGAGCACCATCCAAGATCCTCTCGGCTCGACGCTGGAGATCGAATACGACGCTTCCGGGGACGTTGTGGTCCCTGGGCCAAACGTACCTGCTGCGGGCGTCAACGGCATCACGGCGCGCGTGGTCACCATCGGCTACATCTACGACCAAGGCGACCAGTCAGCAACCCCCGCGACGGTCAAGATGTGGCTTGTCGCCGAGGGTGCGAGTCCGACGTGGGGTAGTCCTGACACGTCGCAGGCCATAGCAGACGCTGACGCAATGGGCAGGCATTCAGGCACGATCGCGGTCACGGCAGGGGCCGACGGGTTCTACACTTGGATTGTCCGCGTGGCAGACGCCTCGGTGAACCTGTCGAGCAACACGACGATGAGCGATGAAGAATGGGTGGGCACGGCAACTAATGCCGTCCCGACGCCGGTTGTGGAGTTAGCGGGATGATTGAGCTATTCGGCCTCGGCATGTGCATCTTCTGGGGAGCGTGGGCGGTCGGCGCTGCGTTCTACTTCTGCCTGATGCAATACGTCTACTGGCGGGACGCTGGCAAGTTCCCGCTGAGGGGCCTGCACGTTTACCTAGGGCTGCTCATCGAGATGGCCGTGTGGCCGATGTGCCTGTATAACCGATGGCGGGACTTAAGGGGGAAGCGATAATGGCGATTGATGAATACGGTAACCCGCTGCCGCTGACGTGGAAGACTATGCAGCGGTGGCAGCGCAAGCAGTGGCATCGAACGAACGACCTACGCCGCTCACGCAACCTACAACCGTTGTCTAAACCAGGGGTGTGCCCGTGAGCGAAACCAACCACTCTTCCCTCGGCAAAGAGGGCGGCGCGATCATGCGCCTCACCTCGACGACGAACGCCGAGACGTTCACTGTCACATTCCCGGGCCTCGACCTTGACCTGCCGATGGATCGGGTCCGCGTCCCACGCATCTACCTCCCGCTGGGCCATCGTCCAGGCCACGCGATGGTTGAGATTAAGTACAAGGAAGCAGGCGTCGGCAACCAGATCGCGCTCAGAGACCCGTGGGAGAAGATCAAGCACGGTCAACGGGTCATCATCGGGCGCTCGACCGGCAGCGGGACGGACAACAAGATCTGGTGCGGGCGCGTCTCGACGGTGGACGCCAACGTCAGCAAGGACACTCTCACGCTGACCTGTCTCGATGACCGGCAGTCCGTCTCCGACGTGTGCATCATCGGGCGCTGGGTCTGGGACCCCACGGGCGAGGCAAGCTACTGGCAGGAAGGCTGGCCTGCGGTTTTCAACTCAGGGGGCCGTCCTGACTGCATGGCAACCGACATAAGCGCGATCGGCCCCGTTCCGAACTTCGCACCGAACCCAGACTATGGCCTTCGCCCGGGAGAGGAGCCGTCAGAGGATCTTAGCTCAAGCAAGGCGGGCTACTGGACACTCTCGCGCATCCTGACCTATCTCTGGTACTACTACGGAAGCCCGTGGTCGGCGGATCTCTACACCGCTGCTGACAGCGCGGCCCATCCGGTCAAGTGTTTTCCTTCAGAGGTAGTCTGGGAGCTTCCAGACGGTGCCCTCGACACAGACATCGACGAGCAATTCGATCAGGGGCGAGGGCGAGCCAAGGTCAACGCGGCGGGCGGCGCTCGCAAGGGCCGTCAGCAGTCTGCGGACTGCGCCTATCTAATGGACTTTATAGAGGGCATGTTGGCTACGGTTGGCTGGACGTGGACGATTCAGCCAGGAAACTTCAACGACGGGCATACGTCCACGCTCAGTTTCTCGCGGAATTACTGCGCAACGCCGCAAGGCGAGACCATCTACCTCGTGCGCGGCAACGACAAGAAACACGGCACCGCAGGTCACTGGACGCACGGGCACTACTCCGAGGATTCGAGCGACCTCAAGACGCGCAGCATCGCGCTCGGCTCGCTGGTGAAGATCGAGCGGCGCGTTCTTAATCTCGGCCTTGAGCTTCAGCCCGCGTGGTCTGATGCCGAGCTGACGGCGTTCAAGGCCCGGGGCACGTCGCTGCCGGTTGCTGATGACGCATCGATGAAGCTACTCTTTGCGGAGTACCCGCTGGTGTGCGCGGCATATAAGTTCGACCGCACCTACGCTTTCCAGTATGGGACGTCAGAGTCGGCTCGTTCACGCGCTCAGATACGCCGCCCCATTCTGCCGTATCTGCTCTCATGGATCGGCAGCGAGGCCAGCGACTACGTGGCGCAGCGGCACCCCATCCGCGTGGAACGCTCCGACACCGGCTCATCTGGCTGGGAGATCTGCGAGGAGTTGAGCGGTCTTGAGGTCTGGGACAACGGGACCATCTGGATTCCGGCGCTCAGAAACTTCGCAATGACGAATGAAGTCGGTAGCTACTTCTGGGACGGCACGAAATACGACCCCTTCAGTGGTTTCGAGCCGTCCTTCCTGCGGATGACAGTAGCCGTCCCGTGCGACCATCGCCTACACTCGGTCGCCAAGATCGTAGGTGATGAACTGGCGAACGCGGAAGCCTACGTCAACAGCCCAGACACGGCGCGACTCCACAAGGATCTGATTACACAGGTGCGCCAGAACGTCATCGACGTGCGCGGGCTGTACGAGTTGTGGCTGCGCATTGACTCGTGGCCCTACCCCGAGTCTATCGACGGGCAGGCCAAGGCTGCGGATAAGGCGTTCAGCGGAACGAGGAGCGCCCTGCGTAGTGACGAGTCAGAGCTTGAGCACCACGGGCGGCGTAAGCTGATGTTTGAGTCGCGCCTAAAACACGCGGGCACGTTCTCCCGCCCGGGCATCTTCGCCCCTGTCATTTTAGGCGCGGAGGTTACGAAAATCGTATCCGAGATGTCAAGTTCTGGCGACCCCGACGCGCAAAGCTCCGAGGCCGTCGTTGCCGCGATCCGCAGCGCGATGGAGTACCGCACGGACGAGCGCGACAATATCACGACAACCCAGCATCTGAGGTGACCGTGGAAGACTGGCGAGCGAGAGAAGGCTTGAGGCCCCCGCAGATTCTGAGCACCCATCAGAACGCGCTCGATCGACCGGCCACGCCATCCGACGAGGCGCAGCGCGAGGAAGAGGAGTGGGCCTCTGGGCGTTACCAGGCTATCCCGCCGATGCCGCTGACGATTGCCGAGGAGGACGACTGCTGCTGCATGGTGGCGTCGTGGCCGACGTGGGACATCACGAACTCAAGCGAGACTGATACCGGCACGTTCTACACCGACTGGCACACCCTGACTAACGGACCCATCGCGCGTGGTTGGTTCTCGATCTGTGACCCGTACCTTGCCCAGAATGGCGTCGGTGTACTCAACGCATGGATCGAGTTGGCCGAAGCAGACGACACGCTCATCGAGGCCATCCAGGTCGGCGGGCTTGTGCAGACGGCAGGCACACGCATCACCAAGAGCGCCAACACGTCAGGACTTCTGATCTTCGCAGCACGGACGACTACGGTCATCGGGCGTATCAGGTGGCGCGTCGAGTGCAGCGGCGGGACGGCGACCATCAGCCTTAATAGCGACTGGCCTTTCGTTCAAATGGTGGGCCTCTGAATGCGGAACATGCACCCCAACCGGACGGTGCCGATAACCTGGCGCGGCGCTAAACGGTTTACCGTAGTCCTACCTAATGACGTCACGGACTCTGGCGGCATCGGGACGCACATCGCGTGGTCGGATTACGTCACGCTCGACACGCCCCTCGATGCTACGTGGTCTTTCTACCCGCCGAGGCCAGAGGTCGATTCCGCGAATATCACCTTCCTGCTGATTGCGGTCGAGCTGTGGACGGCTGCGCCTGCGCTGCACGCCACGGCCACGATTGACTCATTCTCAGATTCAGACTACACATCAGTCTGGCAGGCGCGGCAGTCCTGTGCTCACCTGAGCGGCGCGGACTCCTCAACGGCGGCGGTGATTACGAAGTTCAGGTACAAGGTCACCGGGGTCGTGGCGGCAGGGACTGGCGCATGGTCGGTCAGCTTCCACGGCGCAGGCACGAACGAAACGACGGCATTCGCGGTGAGGTGGTGAGATGATCTTAGGTATCCCTGTCGCGGTCGGTCAAGAGGTCCCGCATGTGGTCCTGGCGAAGATGCCGACCGAGCCTGACATCCGGCTTGTCATCCTTGCGACCCCGGGCACGACGGGCGGGCGCTACGCCAAGGGCAAGCTCAAGGGCGAGATCAAGTCACGCCGCGCGATTCTTTCCTTCGTTCAAGGAAGCAATTCTGGCCCGTACTACATCATGCAGGACCGCGACTCGATGCACCTCCAGCAGGACAACTTCATCGTCATGCGCGACTACATGGACGCTCACCCCACATGCGCGGTCGTGGCGTTGAAGCGCAAGCGCAGGGAGGGACACCCCACGCTCGGCTGCGTGATGATTAGATCAGAGTTCACGGACCCCGACCTGTTCGCTTTCGAGAAGGCTGACGGCTGCACATGCCGAACGCTCAAGCGGCAGGTCGAGGCGCGAGGCTTTTCGTTTGGCGTGATCGAGGATAAGGTGCGGGTGCGGGAGATCAGATGTTGAGCGGCGGCGATGGCGTAACCGAAAATGAATATCGGCAACGGGTAGCGTCCTGCGATGGTGCGTGGGAGGTGCGGGTTCGAGTCCCGCTCGCCGTCAAACCTTTTTAAGGAGCGAAGAAATGGGTACACTGAAGCGACCGAAACCGTTGGACCCTGCGAAGGCGTCCGTCGTCCTGCCGCTGCTGGAGAAGTTCCCCGGCGCGGGCACGATGACCTTAGCTAAAAAGGCGTATTCAGGGAAGAATCAGGCCCTCTGGAAAGACCTCGAAGGGTGCCGCCATTACATCAGACGACTGCGCGGCAACCGAGGAGCGAGCGACCGCGCGTCAATCATCAACGGCGGGCAACACACCAAGCACATCCGCCCAGCAGGGAAGGCAGGCAATCCGTGGGGCGCGGTGCCGAAGGGGATCACGTCTTTCAAGGACTGGCGTCCTGTGCAATTCGACGGCCCCCTGCGCGTCCTGAGTCTCTTCGACGTCCACGTCCCCTACCACAACGACCGTGCCCTGCACGCGGCGCTGAACTACGGTGTTGAAAATAAGGCCAATGTTATCCATCTGGCCGGTGACGCGATGGATATGTTCAGCCTGTCAAAGTGGGAGAAGGACCCGCGCGAGCGCAAGTTCAACCGCGAGCTTGGCGCAATGAAGGCGCTTCTTGCGGCGATCAGAAAGGGCTTTCCCCGCGCGAAGATCGTCTACCAGATCGGGAACCACGAGGAACGGTACGAGTCCTACATGTACTGCAAGGCCCCCGAATTACTTGACGTCTCTGATTTCTTGCTTGAGAAATTGTTGGATTTCAAGAAATACAACGTCATCAAGGTAGGCGACAAGCGGCCCGTGAAGTTCGGCGACCTGCCGGTGCTCCACGGCCACGAGTGGAAGTCAGGCTTCTCAGCCCCCGTCAATCCCGCGCGGACCCTGTTCCTCAAGGCGAAGTGTAACGCGGCCTGCGGTCATCTACATCAGACCTCGCAGCATTCCGAGACGGACCTTGAGGGCAAGGTCGTCAGTACGTGGTCAGCCGGTTGCCTTTGCGATACCCATCCCGACTACGCGCCGATTAATAAGTGGAACCACGGCTGTATGCTGATAAAGGTAGACCGCGACGGGGCCTTCGAGGTGCGCAACCAACGCATCATCAAAGGGAGGGTCTACGAGTAAAACGTGCGCGCGGCGCGTAAAACGTGCGCCCTGACGTTCTAAGGAGTATATATACGCCTTAGAATGTAAGAAAAACTGTGCAGGATTTGTTTCAAGAGGCCCCTGGAGTTGTACGGTTTATGCGGTCGATCGAGAGGCAACGAACATGGCGAAGCGGCGGGCGAAATGGAAGACCTTGCGGGGCGGGATGCTCGGTGAGGAAGTCCATGTCGTCACGTCGCGTAGGCGGAACTCAGGCCCATGCAAGGGACGATCACGAAAGAACAGACGGCGGGGCGCTGGACGCTGACGGCGATCGTCTGGGGTACGAAGCTCAGGCGACTGAGGCTGCTGGAATGCGATCTGCTGGAGCGGTGCGAGCGGGTTTACCTGCCGCAACAGTGGGTCGTCTGGCGGCGCGGGCATCGGGTGTACTTTCAGTTGTCGGGGATGTGCTTCCCTGATCTGGCCGAGGCGGGGATGATCGACGCCCTTGACGGAGTAAGCATTGACTGACCGACTTTCACTACGGAGTGAAACATGAGCAACGCAGACGGCTACATTACCCCGCTTGAGCCTCAGATAGCGGCGAAGCCCCCCAGCGAGAGCGAGGCCATCGTCAAGCTGTACGTCGAGCGCAACCGCTTCGAGCGACGGATGAACGCCCTCGCAGAGATGATCCCGTGCGAGTGCAAGGCGTGCCCAGACTGCGAGCCCTGCCGTAGATGCCAGATCCTGTCAGGGGAGATGGATGCGTAGCCAAATGATGCGAAGTGGTTACGGTTCTATCCTGCTAGATTGTTCTACTTTACTAACATAGACTACTGGTAAAGCGTTCGTTACTTAAACTGCGGTAAGACCTCCCCCTCCCCTCAAGTATGTAAAAGAAGGTTCGTGACTGCGGCCCGAGCATCTCGGGAGTCAGCGCCATTTTTGCAGGACTATAGCGGCAGCGCAGACTTGCAGCCTCCTCGCCGCTCCCCGTTGGATTCCGCCCGCCGAATCTCGCTGTCCGAGCTTTGGGCTGTGTATTTACGGGGCTTCGTTGGGAGGTAAAAAAACCCTCGATGTTTGAGCACCGAGGGCGGGTCTGAGATTCGGGTAATGCCATCACCCGGTCTTGCGCACATGATTGTCAACGACACATCTCAGACCCAAACCAGTCAGCGGCTCAAACCGCAACGACGATGGAAAACTACACGGTCAGGGGCGCGACGTCAAGTTCTAATCGCCAGCGTACATGCCCGGGTCGTTCTCGTCGGCTTCAGACACGCACTCGTCGCACATCCCGGGCGTGTGCCCCTTCGTGAATTCGCCCTTACTGTCTGGCTGGTCTTCCCATCCGGCGGCGTCGATCTCCTGAATGACCGCGCCAGCGTCAGCACCACGAAACGCCTTAGCTCGCCCACACGTACAATGCAGCGTCAGCATCTTCATTTCCTCACCCCTTTCGGCCTTCCCCTCTTCCGATTCCAAGTCACGTCAACAGACGTCACCCACCAGTCGCGCCCATGCCGCTCGGCTGGAATGTCGCCCGACGCTATGAGGTCACGGACGCGGCGGGGGCAGATGTTGAGACGGCGGGCGGCTTCGGCTACGGTCATCTTAATTCCCCCATCGCCAAGCTGTCTTCGGCGCAGGTTCCGCCGCAATCATCCAAGTCGCCATCGCAGAACGGACAGACGTTCTTGGGTTCGTCATTCTCTTTTGGTTCGTTTGTGAACCAGAACCCCGGGCAGCACGGGCAACCTTCCTCTTCTGGACCGACCGCGCCGCAACTGGGGCATTTGCCC
>JAAEQP010000175.1 GCA_024231375.1 bacterium
AGTGGCCGTGGCCGGGTCGGAGACATCCGAATAATGACACGTGCGTGCGACCCAGAGCATGCTCCCGCCGTTTTCAAAGAAGCCCATGGCGGCGAGCGTCAGATCCGAGTCGGCCGTGAAACCACCGAACTTCTGCTGGAACTCCTCCCACGACGTGCACAGCTCGGCCGCGCCTATCGGGCCTCGCTCCGTGATACCGACGGCGCCGGCAACAGACGTCGGCGCGCTTGGGATGCCACGTATCTGCGGCTCCTCCTCTACGATAATGACTTTCGACGACAGTGCCTGGCTCATGATCTGCCTCCGTTCTCAGGGTCGGTTTTTGTGGTCTTCTTCTTGCGGCGTTTGCGGCGCTTTGACGCCGGCTTGTCCTCCGTCGGTACGCGTTCTCGTTGCACGCACAGCTCCCCCAGGGCGATCGACCGCGCGATCTCCGGTACGCGCAACACAGCATCTGGTAGGTTCTCAATGACCGCGCCCGTAGGGATCGTCAGAGACGATGGGATGCGCCGGCTGTTTCTTCCGCCCACCATCGTGCAAGCGCACTCACTGCTCGCCTCGCAGTAGGCATCGTGGGTAAGGTTGAACA
>JAAEQP010000176.1 GCA_024231375.1 bacterium
ACAAGAGATCCCTCGACTTCGCTCGGGATGACGTGGAGGTCTGTTGCGGGCGGCGGAGGCGTCCATCCCACGACCGCCAGGTCTCCAATCAACTGCACCCCGAGGACCTTTGCGTTCCCGTCATTCTGAACGCAATGAAGAATCCAATTCTCTGTTCTGGGAACAGAGATCCCTCGACTTCGCTCGGGGATGACGCAGAGTTGGGGGGGCGGAGACAACGAACTCGTCGGCGCTGCGACTCCCTCAACGGCGCCGCAACCCCGCTTCTCCAGGTGTCTGGCCTATCGCGTTCGTGACGTCGGCTCAAAGGAAAGCCCCCCGAGCACTCGGTACTCGGGGGGCTAGTTGTTTCATGGTGCCCGGAGTGAGACTCGAACTCACACACCGTTGCCGGCACAAGGTCCTTAGCCTTGCGTGTCTGCCAATTCCACCATCCGGGCAATGAATCAGGATCTTACACTGTTTCCGCGGGTTTGATCAAGGGTTCTGTCCGTTTTAGTGGACCCGACGCATCCCCTAATCGCCGCCACGCGCTTCATGCGTCCGCGGATGGACGTCCGGCCCGCACACGTCGCGGAACTGCTCGATCAACCGGCGCTGCTCGGCGTTCAGGTGTTTGGGCACTTCCACCTCGACACGCACCAGTTGGTCGCCCTTGCGGCCGCCTCTGAGCGAAGGCAACCCCTGCCCGCGCAGCCGGAGCGTCTGACCGGACTGCGTCCCCGGGGGCACGCGTAGATCGACCTGGCCGCTCAGGGTCGGCACACGCACCTTCCCGCCGAGCACCGCCTCGGAGAACGTCACAGGCGCCTCACAGACAATATTCGTGCCGTCCCTCCGGAATACCGGGTCCGGCGCCACGTGAACCACCACGTACAGGTCGCCCGGCGGACCGCTGCTCTCGCCCGCTTCGCCCTGTCCCGCCAGCCGAAGCCGCATGCCATCGTCCGCACCGGCAGGAATGGTGACCGTTACCGTGCGGGTTTCCCGCGTACGGCCCTGTCCGCCACATGCACCACACGGCGACATGTTGGCGCGGCCGGTACCATGGCACCGTGAGCAGGTCTGGGACATGAAGAATGCCCCGTTCCCGCGCGATACTTGGCCCGTACCGTTGCACTGGGGACAGTTCTGGGGCGTCGTGCCCGGCTGAGCGCCTGAGCCGTTGCAGGTCTGGCACGCTGCCAGCCGTGGCGCCCGCAACAAACGTTTCGCGCCTTGCGCCACCTCCCGAAGCGTCACCGTCACCGTCACTTCGAGGTCGGCCCCCGGCCGGGGTCCGGGCCGGCGCGCGGACCGGCCCCGTCCGAGCATGTCGCCGAACAGGTCTGCGAAGGAACCCTCGAATCCAAAGGCGTCCGCCGCCTCGAAACCCGAGAACGGGTTGCCGCCCGCGTAGGCCCCTCCGTGATGCCGTCCACCTCCAAAGGGATTGCGGCGCTCGGCGTCGTACCGCTCACGCTTCTCAGGATTCTTCAGCGTGTCGTAAGCGTCGTTGATGGTCTTCAGCTTCTCCTCGGCTGCCTTGTCGCCCCCCGTCTTGTCGGGATGATACCTGCGGGCGAGTTTCAAGTAGGCCTTTCGGATCTCGTCCTGCGACGCCGTCTCCGCCACGCCCAGCAACTCGTAGTACGTTTTCCCTGCCACAGGCGCCATCGGTTTCCCTCGTGTCGGCTCCACATCCCGCGTCCGCGCGGCGCACACGCACCGCACGTCACGTCGGTACGGAAGCATGGGGCGTGCCACAAAGTCGTGGGCACGGATGGATCTCGTGGCAGTCTGCAACTATCGGGTAGGAAAGGAGTTGCGCGACTTGGGTGGCCGCTGGTCATGTGTCGGCAGACTCACGGCCAGCGGGAGGTGTTCGACACTGAAACGGCGCTATTCGAGTTCGGAACGATCCGTGCCCCAAAGATCTCTCACCTCAAACCCCGCCGGGAGAGGGACATTGCCGATCAGAATCAGGTCTTTGTGGTGATACGGTCCTGCCAGGACCTGTGCATTCTCTCCGGCTTCGGTCCCGGCGATGAAGAGCAGGTACGGTTTCCGCGGCGTCACATAGTAGTAGGGTTTGGAGTCCGTGAGCCGTTCGCGGACGATCCCCACATCCGTCTCGACCGGCAAGCGATCCTGCACGTAGAACGAGAAGAAGGGATAGACCTTGGACGCCTCTACGGGGTGCCCCGCGCGAATCATGTCACCCACAAGAACTCCCAGGGGTTGGGCGGAGTACTTCGCGGTCTCGCGGTACCCCCTGATCAACATAGCCTGGGAGAACACGATGAGCGCGGCGGCGAACACACACACCAGGCGCTTGGGTTGAGGAAGCCGGACGCCCCCGCCCGCGCACGCGACCCCCGCCAACGCCAGAACCCAGGTCTCGATGGTGAGCGTGCGGTGGTACGCCTCGACCGTCGCATAGATGGCGCATCCTATCGAGAGCACGCCGAGAATGGGCAGCACAATCCGTTGCCAGACGAGGACATAGCGGTCTTCAAGCGACGACGGGTCCGAATCCCGTGCAAGATGGTACGCCGTGGCGGCGAGCAGAAAGGGCACCGCGGGGAAGATATACTCGTACTCCTTCCCGGCGATGAGCGAAAACAGGAGCACGCTGAACCACCCCATGACGACTGAGAATCGGTAGAGTGGGGGATGGGTCCGCCATGAAGCGGGCGAGAAGTGGAGCGGCAGCAGAAGGCCCCACGGCGCGATCATCACCGGCAACGCGATCAGAAAATAGAAGGGCGTGCCGCTGTTGATCTCCGATGCCGCATAGGTGCGCTCGACGACCTGCTCGAAGAGCATGCTGCTGACGTACGTCCAGCCGCGGCTGACCAGGACGGCCACGCCCCACGGCAGCGAGAGCGCGAGCCCCACGCCGAGCGACAGGATCGCCAGTCCCGTTTGGCGGCGGCGTTGGCCGGCGCCGGCCTTGAGAGCAATGATCGACCACGCCACCAGTACCATCGTCATCGGCACGGGAAAGGGTACGAACGCGTTGACTGCCGGGACGAGCCATTCGGCGAACGCGATCACACATTCCAGCGCGAACGCGCCCAGAGCCCAGATGGCACACTGGCGAAGCCTGAGCCCGGGGTCCGGGCCGGACACTACGGCGTAGGCCACCCACGCCACCCACACGAAAAGAAACACCGGCGGACCCTTGAAGAGGATCGCCGCCGCCAGGGCAACTCCCGAACCAAGCGCCCACACGACGGCCTGGCGGCCCGACGGCACGCCCCACGCCTTCCGGAGAAGCACCACGCCCACGAACACGCCAAACGTAAGGGGCAGGTCCAACTGAGCCCAGTGCGAGCGCTCAAGGAAGTAGGGCGCCGACAACAGAGTCAGAGCGGCCCATCGGGCGGGCATCTCGCCGCCCTCGCGGCGCAGCAACACGTATGCGGCCACCACCAGTGCGCCAGCCAGCAGTGTGCTCGGGATTCGCGCCGTGAACGGGGAGATGACGCCGGTCGTCTTGTACACCCCCGCGATGAGCCAATAGAGGAGGGGCGGTTTGACGAGGTAATCCCTGCCGTTGATGGTGGGTACCAGGAAATCGCTGCTGCGCAACATCTCGGCCGGTGGCGTGGCCCGCTGGCCTTCATTGTCGGTGGTGATATGCATCCTGCCGAGCTCGAAGAAGAGCACACCGGCCGCGACAACGACCAGGATCAGGATGAACCGCCAACCATTGGACTTGCACACGTGCGGATGACCCCCGGAGACAAACTGGCTAACACTATTTCAACAGAAAAGCGGGCGAACCGGGTCGCCCGCAGTGGATTCAGTCACGCCATCTCATGGAGCCCGTCTAGTTGGCCCCGTCATCGTCCGCAAGGCTCACATCGGTCTGCCCGTCGGCCTTGGCGAGTTCGCGCGTTTTCTTGGATTCCTTTGCACTGTCGCTCGCGTACATGATGGGCACGGGCTTGAAGCGCCCTTTCGCCACCTGCCGCGTGCGTGCCTGGTCAAGCAGCGCCTGTTCCTGCCGCTCGCCTTCCCGGTCCACCAGATACTGAGCCACGCACACATTCGCCGTGCTCAGCAGCACCACCGGAGGTGGCGCCATGAGCGAGGCGAAGACCAGTGATGTGTGGATACCGTCGCTGATGCCGCGAGTCACCGGATCGCGGTCGAGGGCCTTGTTGACCTTGCATTCCTGCTTCACAGGGGGGGCCTGCTCGCCCGCCATGCCGCGGTACGTGCTGTCCGCGAACTCGACGGCACCACGCCGCATGCCGCGGAACATTTCCACCGAGCCCCAGCCCGGCACCTTCTTGTTCCCCTCCTCGAACGACTTGACCGTGTGGTAGTGCATGGCCTTCATTCCACGCCACATGGCCTTGTACGGGCGCGTTGCCGGTTCTTCCGGATTCCCGAGCTTGCCCGTGTACGCAGGCTCAATGGCGAAGGACGCGGTAGCCACCATCAGAGTGACCGCGAACACGATACCAACTTTCGCCAGATTCACGCGGGACGACATGCAATGTCTCATGGGTCTGATCCATCCCTTTGTGTTGCCGTTTCCGGCTACCTAGGGTCCGTGGGGGCACATAACTCCCCTCGGTAATCAGTTTACAACATATTCGCGGGAAGATCCAACTGAATCGGTCCAGAAATCCGGTTTCCTGCAGACCAGAGCGGCCGGGAAGCGCCATCATCGCCACCGGATCGCGAACCTCGGAGGGACATCGGTGTTGCACCTGTCGATGCGCGCCTCTATCATAGGGGAAGCCTTGCCCGTGGTGGTCGCGGGGGGGGTCCTTACGAAAGATCCGGCCTACGCGCCGGAGAAAGGCCTCAAGTCCGGGGGGGCCTCCACGTTGTTGAAGGAGTGTGATGGGTCTGAAGTGGTTTCGCCGTGCAGAACTCCAACCCGTCTGGGCTGACGAACGGCAGATGATCGTCCATTACCGAAAGGTGTGGAAGGACAGCCCGGTGCTACGCCGGTTCTACAGCGATGTCTGGCATTGGGGCATGCAGGAGCTCGAAGCGCGGAGCCCGGTCGTGGAGTTGGGTGGTGGAGCCGGCCTCATCCGCGAAGTGTATCCGGAGGTTATTACCTCGGACATTCTGCCCTTTGCCTGGACCAATCTCGTGTGCGATGCCAGCGCCTTGCCTCTCGCAAGCGATTCCGTGGGGGGGATGATCTGCACCGGTTTCTTCCATCATTGCGTCAATCCTGGCCGCCTCTTCGAGGAGGTTCAGCGCGTGCTACGCCCAGGCGGCCGTTTCATCATTCTTGATCCCTGGGTGACGCCCTTGGGCCGTGTGATATACCATTTCGGGTCAGAGGAAGGCCTTGACCTCGACGAGGCCCCCTTTGAGGAAGAGGAACGCACCAATCCGCGACCTCTGCTCGAGGCCAACATTGCCCGCGCGACCGTCATTTTCAAGCGGAACCGCGCCACCTTCGAGGCCCGATTCCCCAGGCTGAAGATCGTGAAGATCGAAACAGCCAACCTCTTCCGCCACTTGGCCGCCGGAAGCTGTGTGCAGAAGAGTCCATTCCCCCCGTGGTGCTATCCCTTGGCGAGCCTTGCCGACCGCCTACTCCATCCCATTCGCTCACTTACCGGCATGTCCGCAAGGATTGTGTTGGAGAAGAGTTGAGTCCGATCGGCATTTGCGTGGAGCCTAGGTCGACACAAATGAGAAACGGCGCGACGGACCTTGTCCGCCGCGCCGTTGTATCAGGCAGTCTTAGAACACGATCTTGGTGCCCAGATAGAAGTAGTCGGCATCATCGGAATCGCGGCCGCCGAGGAATTCCAGGCCGTTCGAACCGGAGAAGGCGCCCTTCTCAAGCGCTTCGCCTACGAACAGGTGGGCCCAACCGGCCTCGAACGAGAGATCTTCGGAGTAGGCGTAGGAGACCCAGAGGATAGTCTCGACGCCCAAATCCTTCTCGGCTTCCTCGGTCCAGAACGCCAGCGCCGGCGCCATGGGCACGTAGAATTTGCCCAAGCGGAACGTGGCCGGGGCGTCGAACGGCTCAAGGGCCTCGAAGTACAGCGCGTCAAACCCGACTTCCAACGCTTCGGTCGGCTGCACCGTGAAACCGGCCTGGGCGATCCAGGCGTTCGACAACGCGCCACCGTCGAAGAACCAGTCGGCCTCCGTGCTCGAGAACAGCCGGTTGAAGGAAACGCTTGCGTCCGTGCGATGGAACGGGTTGATCCACTCCAGGAACGTCAAGTCGCGCTCGTCTTCGCCGCCATAGTAGGCGCCGCCGATGTAGACGCGGGGCGACCACATGACGTCGAACGTGTAGCCCAGCGTGGCGTGGGCGGCGAAGGTGTCGTACGTGGCATTGTCGTCGCCATACAGGAACGGCACGAATCCCGCACCGGTCGTGGAGGCGTCGCCCCACTGGTACGCGCCTTCCAACTCGAAGTCCAAGCCGCCGAGGGCGCCCGCGACGCGAAGGCCAGCCGTGTGTACGTTGGTCACGTCGTAGTCGTCCAGATTGAGGACATCTTCAACCCACTCGAGCGGGGCAATGAAGTTCGTGTCGTTGAGGCTCTGCCCGTCGCGCAGCAACATCCAGTAGGCGTCGATGTCGATGTTCTCGATGCCCTTGAACGTGGCGTACACGCCGTACAGGTCCGTGTCGCCATCCTCTTCGGCCGGAGAGCGCTCAGCCACCTTGGCCCAGAAGGCGTCGACCGACAGGATGTCGATGGCGTAGGAAAGACGGACGGCATCGAAGGACAGGTAGGTCAGCGGATCGAATGTGGAGTTGTTGCCGACGAGCCATTCGCCGCCGAGAAGGATTTCTTGACGGCCGACACGCAGCGAGACGTTGTCCACGAGGAAGTTATCCACGTTGATATACGCTTGGTACACTTCCACGTCGTCCACACTGTTGGCGCGGCTGTCGGCACCGGTGACGTAGTTCGAACGGAAGTCCTCACCCCAGGTGTCGATGCTGTCCAACTCAATGAAGACGCAGACGTCGTCGGTGAAGGTTGCCGTCACGTTGAGGGCCGTCCGCTGCTCGACCCACGAGAGTGCATCGCCCTGATCGTCGGATCGGATGGCCGACAGGGTGCCGAACGGCCCGATTGCGCGTCCGGGCAGAAAATCCGCCGGAATGCGCGTGGTTGCGTTAGCTTCCCAGAACTCCGTGTAGTAATTGCCGTAGATCTCGATAGATCCACCCACCTGAACGCTCTGCAACTCGCCGTGCGCGATCACAGGCGCCAGCGCCAGACCTGCGACCAGCAACACGCCAATACCAAGCTTCCTGCTCATGGTCGATCTCCTTCCGGTGGCCAAACAGTCCACGGGCTTTCCGTTTCCCGCGATTCGAAGGCCTTTCGTGTCCCTACCTTGATACCCGGACCCGGGCGAAGGACTGTCACTGCACAGATTACGGGTACCCGGAGGCACCTCTCCGTATACGCTCTCTGCCGTGCCGTAATGGAGGCAATCTGCGAATGTGCAGGTCTCTCAGCCGGGCCACTACGTCCCAAACTGCTGAGCCCATCATACTGAGCCGTGTCGGGCTCGTCAAGAAAATCGCCTCACACCCCAATCGCCGGACAAGACTGAGCGAAACAGAGGGCCTTGGGAGCCATCCAAAAAGTCATATGCGTGCAGAAACAGAAGCGACAAACGGGTGGCTGTCCCCCGCTTATCGCGCGCTACGCGCCAAGGCCGAGGCTTCTCCAACAGCCCCTCTGTCCCTCTCTTTCACGATTACCGGTGCGGCGACTCGCGTGGAAGCAATCGCCCCAACAGATGCGGGGCGGACTCACTACTCCCTTCTGCCATCCGGCGATTGGAGCTCACGACTCAAGCATCGCCCAAGTATTCGCTTGGACCGCCAAGTCACAAGAGTGAACCTACGTGCATGACGCCGACCGCCCAGCAGGCCTTCCGCGCTGATCCGGGGCAGCCACGGATGCCTGCCGCTAGTCGCCACCGAACAGCGCTTGAGCATTGCCCTCGACGATGCGGGTCTTGGCCGCGTCCTCGGCATCCAGCACCTGCAACTTCAGGAAGACCGGCGACGGCGTCTTGAACGGGAAGCCCGTGCCGAACAGCACCCGCTCCGGACCCAGCGCCTTCACGAGGCCCTGGATGTTTCGGCCGAGACAACTCGTCATGCGGCTGATCTCCACATGCACCGGAAGGTCCGCCATGCGTTTCCAGCGGTCGTCGTCATCGGGCCAGGCCACAATACACTCGGTGAGGATGAGGGTGGTGTCCGGATGCTTCTCGGCGACGCCAAGGATGTCCGAGGGATCGAGGTTCTCGATCACGTCCATCCAATGCCGCTGACGCATGTCCACGACGCGGCCCGGCACCGAGACCAGCACGCCAGCCTCCGCTGCGGCATCCAAGAGTGCGGCGGCTTCCGGCCCGTCCATGGTGTAGCCATGGTAGTAGGGATACATGCGCACTGCGCAGAATCCCATGGACACGCAATCCGCCAGGTCCCGTTCCCATCCCCCGTAGGCAGGATTGATGGTGGCGTAAAGCAAGAACCGGTCCTCGTGGCCTCGGGTGTCTTCATGGAGCTTCTTGTTGCCCTCCTGGCAGTCCTTGTAGAGGATGGCGTCTGCCGACGCCACGCAGGCCCGCGCGATGCCGAACCGGTTCATCATGCCCAACAGACCGTCCACGTCGTTGTGCCGCAGCCGCCGGAAGGCCCAGTTGCCTAGGAACGTGTTTACATCGATCACGCCACGGCCCTCCGATCCAGAATCGCCTGGAAATTCCCTCCCAGGATACGCTCGCGCTGATCCTCCGTGAGATTCGCGTCGAGAAGTTTTCCGACACCGGCCTCCATGCTCATGTCCGTCGCGAACAGCAGTCGCTCCACCCCCAGATACTCCACGCACTTGTCGATCATGGCCTCGTCCACCACACTCCCGCTGGTGTCGATATAGATGCTGGGCGCTTCGCGGAGATGCTTCAGCGTCCATTCCCAATCGCCCCCGCCCCCGATGTGTCCCTCGATGATCATGGCCTCCGGATAGCGGCGCGCCACATTGGCGAAATGGGCCGCCGTGCTTATCCGAGGTTGCCGGGCCTGGGTCGCGGGGTCGATGGAGTATCCCGCGTGTTCGAGGATGGGAAACTGCCACTCGATGGATCGCTCGATGAGCGGCTCGATCACAGGTTCGTCGATGGTGTACTGATTGTAGAGCTTGACGCCAATGAATCCTTCGTCGCGCACCCGCTGCGTCACCTCATCCAGCGCTCTCGGGTCGGCTGGGTTCACGAAGCAGTAGCCGCGGTATCGGTCAGGGTACCGAGCCATCGCCGCCGCCACACGATTGTTCGCCCCGTGGAAGTCATCGTAACGCAACGGCCCCGTGAGTTGGATGTCCGAGATGCAGAACAGATCGATGCCGAGCACGTCGCCCGCCTCGATGGTCCTGTCCGTGTACTCCGTGTCCAGGCTACCGTCCGGCAACCCACGCACATGCATGTGGCAATCGATGACCATGACGAACTCGATCCTCCATGTAGTCCTCTACGGGGGCGCATGCTACCAGAGGTCGACGCAGGGCGCAACGGAGAGGCGGCAGGAATCGTTCGCGACACACCTTCCCCGACGATCTACGCCCGATCTTCGGCGCCCTGAGCGATCTCACGCAACGTCGATTCCAACTCTTCAGGCGTGAAAGGCTTCTGGATGAAACCGACGCGCTCCGCCGACAAGTCCTCCTCGGCCGTGACTTCGTCCACATGGCCGGACATGAACAGTACCGGTAGTTCGGGGAGCACTTCGCGGACGCGCTTCACCAATTCGCCCCCGCCCATCCCCGGCATGATGACATCGGTCACGAGCAAGTCCGGCGCGTAGTCCGCCGAGACCACCGCCTCCACGCACTTGGCGCCGTCGCCGAAGGAGACCACATCGAAGCCTGCGTCGCCCAGCATGGCCGAGACCACCCGCCGCACCGCGTCGTCGTCCTCCACGAGCAGGATCGTGCCCTTGGTAATCAGTTCCAGCTCAGAGCGCGGCACGCGCCCGTCGCCGCCCTGGGGATCTGCCTCTTCGTCCGTCGCGGGAAGGTACACGGTTACAGCCGTGCCTGCCCCCTCCTCGCTGGCCACGGCCACGGCTCCCTCGTGTTGCTCCACGATTCCATGCACTGTGGCAAGGCCAAGGCCCGTGCCCCCATCCTGCCCCTTGGTCGTGAAGAACGGTTCGAAGGCGTGCTCCTGCGCTTCCTCCGACATCCCCTCGCCCGTGTCCGTCACGGAGAGCGCCACGAAGGACACGCCCGCGCCGCGCTTCCCCGGTGGCAGAGGCGCCTCCTCGGCGGCAACGCTGAACGTCCGAATCGACAATCTGCCGCCACGGGACATGGCATCCTGAGCGTTCACCACCAGGTTCACGATGACCTGTTCGATCTGCGACATGTCGCCCCGCACCGCCCGAAGCGCCGGTGCGAGATCGAGGACAAGTTCGACGTTCTCGCGGGTCGTCCGGCGTAGGATGCGCATGAGGTCTGTGACCGTCCGGTTCAAGTCCACCGGACGGAACTCCAGCACCTGTCGACGGCTCACGGCAAGCAATTGGCGCGTCAGGCTGCGCGCCCGCGTCGCGGCGTCCACAACCTCCTTCAGATCGTCCCGCCGCTCGTCGCCGCGCGCGAAGGACTCCATGAGCATCTCGGCGTATCCGATGACGGGCGCCAGCAGATTGTTGAAATCGTGCGCGATGCCTCCGGCGAGCCGTCCGAGGGCCTCCGTCTTCTGCGATTGACGCAGCATGGCGCGCAAGTGCTCCTGCTCGGTCACATCGCGCCGGATCGACACGTACCCCACCATGCGCCGATTCTCGTCGAAAATGGGGGAGATGGTCGTTTCCTGCTTCAGGAGGGACCCGTCCTTCCGGCGGTTCGTGATGGTGCCCTGCCAGACCTTCCCCGTGGTCAGAGTCTCCCACATGCCCTTGTAGAAGTCGATGTCGTGCGATCCGCTACTCAGCAAGTTGGGCCTGCGGCCAATGACTTCCTCTCTTTCGTATCCCATGAGTCGTTCAAAGGCCGGGTTCACATAGAGGATCGTGCCCTCCAGATCCGTGATCGTCACATCCTCGGCCGCGTGCTCCATCGCCGTGAAAAGCCGCCGAAGTTCAAGGTCCGCCTGCTTGCGTTCCGTCACATCCCTCAGGATCACGACGCTGCCGACCGCACCCGCCCACCGTGTACGGAGCGCGGACACGCCTGCCTCCAACACGCGGTCGGAGACAGCCGAACTCCTCGCGGTCACTTCCGCCGCCCGGTGATCGTCCTGCGATCCTCCGAACAGCGCCTCGGGGAGGTCAATGAATTCGTTTGCCGGACGGCCGATCAAGCGCTCCGGCGCCGCGTCGATCATGTCCGACGCCGCGGGATTCACATCAAGGATCCGGCGATCCAGGTCCAGCACAAGCACCCCGTCGCGGATGCTCCGCAATACCTGGTCCTTGGCAACCGGCATCGGCGGGAATAGCAGTCCGTATCGGATGAAACTCCAGGTCATGGCGAAGGCGGCCAGGCTGAAGGTCAGCGGCGTCAGATCCATGTAAGGGATGGGACTCAGCCGGAACTGAAACAGGAGATTGGACACCAACGGAAGCAGAACGGCGCCCACCAACAGCACTGTCTGACGACGGTACATCTGGTGTGAGCGGATTGCCGCCCGCACCAGCAACCATGCCCCCGTCAACACATACACGTACGACGTCGACATTGCCACGTAGTACCACGGCCCGCGATACGAAGCCATGAGCGTGATCCCATGCTCCGTGTGCAACCACATGCTTTGCCAGAATAGGTGGTGCCGCTGGTCCGTCCAGACGACAATCAGATTCGCTACGGGAAGCGCGCCGAGAGCCATCAGCGTGCGGGGGGTAACCCAATGACGCAGCCGCGAGAACTGGAGTGAGAACACCAGCCATGCGGGAGGGACCGTCACGATACCGACATACCGGAGCCTCGACCACCAGATCTTCGTGGCCATCTCGACACTGCCCGTCTCCATGGCCTCGCCGAAGGCCCAGATCCCGGCGGCCGCAACGAGCACCATCAACGACGCGGCGCCCCGTTGACTCCTTCGTCGCCAGAGCGCGGCGACCAGAAGACCGGCGACGGCCACCGCGACGAGCAGGACCGGTACCCCGTGATTGTACTGCCACGTCATGTTGGGCATTCGCCTCCAGGGCCAAACATCCCCTCTGTTCGTGCACCAATACTACCACATCCGGCCCACGTACAAGCTGTTAACGCCCCGGGTCGAACGCACCCCGGTTCGGGTTGCGGCCCTTCTGCTCCCCCAACGGACGGGACCTACGTCGTCGCGTCCTCAAGGTGCGCCGTGTCGTTCCAGACCTCGAGCATCCATTCGTCCTGTTCGAGCCGCAACGTGCACAGGCTCGCATGATCGCATTGCACGCGGCCCACCGTGTGGTAGGGAAAGCCCAGGATGTGTCGAAGGATGCACTTGATGGCGCCGGCATGGGAGACGGCCACGACGGTCTGCCCGTTGTGGTCTTGACGTACCGAATCCAGGAACGCCACGACCCGCTTCATGTGGTCCAGGCCGCTCTCGCCCTCCGGCATTACGTACTTCTCGCCAAGTTCATCGTGTCCGCGCATTACATCGGCGTGTTCGGTTCGAGCCTCCTCAAGGCTCAACCCTTCCAGCACGCCAATGTGTCGTTCCCGCAGCCGCTCGTCCGCCACCGCTTGCAGGCCCATCTCCTTCGCGACGATGCCCGCACTGTGAACCGCGCGGCCCAGGTCGCTGGTGTAGAGGACGTCACACGTTCCGCGTGCAAGGCGCTCCGCAAGCGCACCCATCTGGGCGACGCCTTCCGGCGACAGGGTACGGTCGTTCTGCCCCATGAATCCCTCACCAACCGTGGCTCCGTGACGAATGACTACAAGTCGTGTGTCGGACATATTCACTCCTTCTGTTGTCGAACCGCCACCACATTGAGGTAGCTGACCGGGTTCTCTTGCGCGTGGCGGTTCCATCTAACCATCTGAATTCGGAATCCGGCGCGCCGGAGTTCCGAAAGAATCGTTTTCCAATGCACGATGCGCCGAGTGGGCAGGTACGCCTTCTCTCCGAAGCACCGGCATCCCTCGAACTCGTCCTTGTTCGTGTAGGGAGCGTAGACAACCCCGCCCGTCAGTTTCTGATCGGGATAGAGTCCGCGAAACGCCCGCCGGTCCACGGGCCCACACATGCTCATCACGACAAAGAGGCCGCCGTCGATCAGGAGCTTGTGCACATTCCGATAGAAGGCGGTCCGATCAGTGTCCGCGATGATGCAGTGGAGACAGTGCCCGTCGATGGCGACATCGAAGAGCCCCAAGCCCGTGGGAAGCGTTCCACAGAGGTCGACGTGTTTGAAGCGGATGGCCAAGCCTTTCGACTGGGCGCGCGCCAAGCGCACTGCCGTCTTGCTGACGTCCAGGCCAAGCCCTTCAAACCCCTCAGCGCACGCCAATCGTAGCACAGGAGCGGTCCCACATCCAAGTTCGACCGCTCTTCCACCCTCCGGCGTCCACGGCTGCGCCAGCACATCACGGATGAACCGTTCATCGTCTTCATCGATCTCACGGCGTTCGTCGGGCGGCACCGACACGCGTTCGCCCCAGGATCGCACCTCCGCGTCGTGCATTCTCCGGTACGCCAATTCATGCGCCTCGTGCGGCTTCTTCACAGTTCCTCCTCCCAACGGTAGCGGGCCCCCGCGACCCAGTCCATTCCCCCGTGACGCACCCAGTCACACATCGGTCGGCCGCAGTTCGGTACCTCCTGTGCAGCGCTCTCAAACAACGCCGAGAACTGGAGCGAGAACGCCGGGACTGACCCCAGCGAGCGTAGCGAGACGGGTCTGTCTCTGGCCTTTTCGCGGACAACTTGCCGACGTTTTCAACAGCTCCGCTGTCCCCCGCTTGTCCCGGGCCACGCACCACGGCTGAAACTCCTTCAGCAGCCCCGCTATCAGGATGATGGCACAAGGCACTGAGAAATCCAATGCTTGCAGAATTGAAGGCCGTCGCCTCGCCATCAGTGTGCTAGAATGAAGCTCCTGGCGGAGGCGCCAACATCATTGTCCGGAAGTGGGCTTGCGGTGGACTTGGGCGGGTCTGTACGTGAGGTCGCGGCCGCGGACCGTCCTTGTTCGCCTCGGGTTTGAGTTTCGAGTGGATTGCTGGTCTCTTCAACCCAAAATCGAATAGGGGACATCTCATGAGACATCGCAGCGGCTTCACACTGATCGAGCTACTCGTCGTCATCGCCATCATCGGAATCCTCGCCGCCATCCTATTGCCTGCGCTCGCTCGAGCACGGGAGGCGGCACGGCGCGCATCGTGCCAAAACAATCAGAAACAAATGGGGATCGTGTTCAAAATGTACTCCAACGAGTCCTCGGGCGAGATGTGGCCGCCCGTCTCCTATCTCCCAACGTACGGCAACCCCGGCAACCCCGGCTCCTGGAACATCGACGGTTCCTTTTCCCCCGCGGCGCGCACCATCTATCCCGAGTATCTGACGGACATGCACATCTGGGTCTGCCCGTCCGGTCTCACCGACCACGGCGGCGACCTGTTCGAGTACCCTGCTTCCGGTTGGAACCATTCCTGGGTGGACAGCAACAACGAGATTTCGGTCGCCCAGTTGGAGCGGGAAGGCGACGATATGTACCAGTACCTCGGGTGGGCTGTCCTGAACAATGAGTGGCTTCATGACGGCACTGGGGATATCACGCCCATCGTGGGATTGCTGGCCCCGGCCCTCTCCTATTCTTCGTACGCCGGCACCTCCCCCTTCCCGCCAGAGAAAGACGTCAGCATCTCGGGCGGGCATCCGAACCCTGCCGTCGGCGCTGAGACACTCTACCGGTTGCGCGAAGGCATCGAACGGTTCTTCATCAGCGACATCAACAATCCCGCCGCCACCAGCATGGCGCAGTCGGAGGTCGCCGTATGGTGGGACGGTATAGGGATTACTGCGGACGCCTTCAACCATGTCCCCGGCGGGTCGAACGTGCTCTTTATGGACGGACACGTCAAGTTCGTCCGGTTCCCCGGCGAGTTTCCGGTTTCCGCGTTGTTCGCGGAAGTCGCTTCCCTCGGTGCGTCGATGCTGTAGGCGATTGAGAAGTATGTTGAAAGGGGCATGGCGAATGCCATGCCCCTCTTCCTGTCCTATCTAGCCGGCCACTACTCCGCCAGCGCTTCCCCTGCCCGGATCCAGGCTTCGTTGAAGCGCACATGCTTGATGGTGGACCCCTCGATGGACTTGTCCTTGAACGAGTACGTGCAGTGGATGAATCCGTCGCGATCCTGGATCACCGAAGGATAAGACGCCGACCCCACGCCCTTGCCCAACTCGTCCACCAAGCTCTCGAGTGGGCGGCGCCAACCCCACGTCGCACCCTCGTCTTCGGACACGTACGCACTGATCAGATGGCGGCCCTTGACCGTGTCGTTGCACACCAGCACCCAATGCCCGTTGGCCAGCGCAATGCACTCCACGCTTGACCCCGGATTCGGGATGTCCATGGGCGTCACCTTCGACCACGTCATGCCACCATCGGCCGAGGTCGCGGTGCGGATACGCTTCGGCAGACCGTTGTCGCGCATGTACACGGCAATCTCGCCGCCCTGTCTGCGCACAAAGCTGGGCTGGATGTTGCCCAGTTCCAGGATGGGTTCGCTGAACGACCACGTCGCGCCCCAGTCGTCCGTAAACGCCGCCAGCGAACAGTTGAACACGTCCGAGTACAGCCCCAGCATCATGCGGTTGTCGGGCAGCATGATCGGATGAAGCCGCGTCATCCACCCCAACCGGCGCTGAAGCTTGTCGTTCGCGGCGGCCTTCATTTGCTTCAACCCCTCCTGATACTCGGGATTCGCCTCGATGATGGCAGCGTACTTCTGGGCCGTCTCGTCTATGAACGCCAGGAACTGATCCTCCAGATCCTTCGGCCGGGCATGAATCGTGTCCTGCCACTCCCACACAGGCGGCCCGTCCGCGTCGTACTGCGTGGACGTACGGAACTTCAGCAACGAGCTTCCCCATTCGTTGCTCTGCACCGCGATCCAGAACAACCACAACGTGCCGCGCGGATCCACGAACAGCACGGGGTTGCAGTCCGGCAGATTCTGAGAATCCGCCATCACAAACGGTTCGCTCCATTCGGACGCGCCCGCCCGCTTACGAGCGCCCTGAACCAGCACGTCATCGCTCTTCCGTTCGCCGCTGCCGTGAAACCAGCACGCGATCAGGTCCCCCGATGGCGTTTGCACGATGCTGGATCCATGGTTGTGCTGGGGATTGGGCGTGAAGATGGGGTTGCCTTCGTGAATCGGGTCGGCTTCACCGGCCGGCACCGCCGCGGCGATAGCGGCAACGAGCAACAGGGTCGTACACATGGTCAGCGCCTCCTCATGAATCGAAATTGCACACACCGGTACCCATCATACCGTGCGGGTGCATCTCATGGGAAGAGACACGCAGTGGAGCTGTTGACAAAGTCACATGCCCACCAGAACAGAAGCGAAAAAGCGGGACTGACCCCAGCGAGCGCAGCGAGACGGGTCTGTCCCTGGCCTTTTCGCGGTCTTCGCAAGCAACTTGCGGACTTCTTCAGCAGCCCCGCAGTGGACCTGTTGAAAAAGTGGTGTGCCCACAAAAACAGAAGCGACAGCCCCGGCTCCACCGTTCCCGCTTGCCCGTGCGTCTAGGAAACGCCGCCCATCTGCTGGATGACGCGCTTGAGCCGCGGCTCAATCTCCAACGCTTTCTGGAAGACCTGACGGGCCTTGTCCACTTGCCCCGTTGCGGCATAGCACTGCCCCAATCCCAGTGCCGCCTCGCCCAGGAGCGCACGATTCGCGTCGGTGGGTTGCAGGCTCATGAGCGTGGCGAAGTGACCGCCAGCCACATCGTATCGCTTCTCGGCGAAGTACAAGCGGCCAAGGGACAGGTGGGATTCGAGTTCGTCGGCGTAGAAGGACTGGCCCGTGCCTGTCTCGCCGGTCTGGGCCTTCTTGTCCTTGTAGAGCGCGATGACCTTCTCATAGTGTCGGCGTGCGCCCGGGGCGTTGTCCAGCAGGTCCTCATAGGTGACCGCCAGGTTGTAGTGGATGCGGATCGACCCGGGGTTGTCGGCCAAGGTGGCGCGGAACAGGGCCTCGTTACTGCGCCAATCCTTGTTGCGTTCGACCGTCATCACCACCAACACGACACAGGCGGCGTACACGGCCACAACGGCTACGTGCCGCACGCGCGGCGCGCGGCACGCGCTCCATACCAACTCGGTCAGAGCCCACAGGAATCCAGCGAGCGGCACGTACAGCCAGTGTTCGGCCATGGGCGCGTTGAGCGGGAATACCCCGGACACAGGGAACCACGTAATCAGAAACCACGCCATGCCAATACCGACACGGGTCCGGCCCGAGAGGAACCCCCACAGGGCAATGCCCACGCACGCCAGCAGCAGAACCGCGCCCACCGCGGCCAGCCAGGACGGCGCGTCGACGAGACTCCGCTCCATGTGCAGACCCGTCGGCACGAAGATGAGCTTGACGTACAGGGCGAAGGCCTGCCCGACCTCTACCAGACGATAGAGATAGGGGATGTCGCGGGCAACCGTGTCGGATCCGAAGTTCAGCACCGTCATCCGTAGCACCGCATACGCGCCGAGCAACACGAGAGAGAGGGCAAACGCGGTCCAGGGGCGCGCGTAGCGGGGCTCACCCTCGGTATCGCGGGAAGGAACCACCAGAAGCAGCGCCAGTAGCGCGGGGAAGATGAAGGCCGATTCCTTGGAGAGCATGCCGCACACAAAACACAGCCCCGCCAGCACAGTGCCGGCCATGCGCTTCCTCTGCCACAGCGCGCACCACAGCCCTCCGAACATGAACGCCGCCGACATGGGATCGGCCCGGCCGCTGATGTAGGCAATGGCTTCGGTGTGGAGCGGGTGTGCCACGTACAGCAGGGGGGCGGCCGCCAGCACGAACCGGGGAGCGCCCACGCGCGCCAGAAGCAGGAACAGACACACACCGGCCGACGCGTGCCAGAGAAGACTCGTCACGTGAAACAGCAAGGTGCTGGCTTCCTGTCCTTCGGCCGGGCGTGACAGGGCGTAGTCGATCATGAACGAAACGGAAAGCAGGGGGCGGTAGAAGTTGCCTTGGCCGCGGCCAAAGGCGTGCTGGTCCTCCTGGAAGAGTTGAAGCAGTTTGGCCGGATCCTTCACATGCTCATGGAGCAGGACAGACGACACGTCATCCCACACGAACTCGGCGGGAAGCGTGTTCCAGTAGCAGAAGATGGCGGCCACGCAGATTGCGCCGATGGCGAACCCGCGAAACTGACGGTCGGTTAACGATGAATTCACGAACCATACACCTCAAATCGTGTTCCCGTTGGCATGTATTCGAGTAGTATACCGGACTTCTTGCCGATAATCTCCACGAACTTCAACTCACCGAATTCTTGACCGGGACGGACTTCCACGTGGGTCACTTCGCCTGTGTCCGGCAGGAACACGGCCAGCAACACGTAGATGGTCTCGACCGGGGCCTCCAGTTCCTCGAACCACGCACGGATATGCACCATGGGCCGGTTCTTCTCGCGTTCCGCCCAGGCGCGGTGCGTGCGGACGCGCATGTTGTCCGCATCGATCACCGCAACCAACTCGCACAGGACATACACGAAACCCGCGCGCTCCTCCGCGCGCATGGGTTCCAGGCGTTGCTCCAAATCGTTCACCACCATCCGGAGCGCCTTCTTGCCCTGCTCAGTGACCTCATAGGTGGACTTGGCCTCCCGCAAACGCGCCAGCAACGTGGCCTGAAGGCCCTTGTCGACCGGGATCTCCGGCGCAATGTCCTTCATATACACATTGAGCGGGCTCAGTCCGGTGAGGATCTCGGTGGCGATTTCCTCCGGGCTGCGGTTGGGATCCGGCGCGTCCGGCGCGTCAACTGGAGGCGGCGGGGGCGGAACATCGTCGCACACGGGCAGCATCACCAAGGCAAGCAATGCAAGGCACAGGGTCCGCTTCATTCGTCACCCCTCCCTCTCGGCGAGCCAGCACCGACACGAAAAAGCCGCGCGAGCGCCCGCCGGGGCGTTCGCGCGGCGAATGTTCACGGCACACCGGCCCACCCTGACAGACTACCGCGTTGGTCCATCGGCCCTGTACTTCTTGCCGGTCTTGAGATAGGTGAAATTCACGGCACTATTGCGACCAACGATTTCGTCCACGCGCATATCGTGAAATTCGTCGCCCACGCGTGCGTTCACCATTACGGATCTGTTGGCCGCCGGCAAGAACACCTTCATCACCACCGTCAACACCCCCGTCTCCACGTCCTCGATGATGGCCGTCACGTTGATCTTGGGCCGGTTGATCTCGTCCATCGCCTCCTGGCGATAGGTCGCTGTGCGTAAGTTGTTGGGTTCGAAGAACTCAACGGCAGTGCAGAATACGAGCACGCTCTTCCACTGCTCCGCGTCATGCGCCGCGGTCAACTTCTGGCTGATGCGCGACGACAGTTTCAGCAAGGCCTCTTCGCCGTTCTCTTCGGCCCGGAGCTTGCCGCGATTCGTATTCAACGCGTTCTGGATGGCCCCGGGATTGTAGGCGTTCATCGGCCTCAACGTCAGACTCAACGTCTTCCAGGCGTCGTCGAACAGCTTCTGGGCCGTGGGAGGCGGGGGCGGGGGCGCCGGCGGCTTCACGGGCTCTTTTTCCTCTTTCTTGCAGGCCGCGACCAGAATCATAATCGCGAATGCGGCGATCATCGCTCGTTTCATGCTTGCACTCCCAGCAACGCTTCGTGAAATAGTCTACAAGCTGATTATACACAATAACTTGCCGTCCGCGCCAATCCGAGCGCATGAACCATCGATTTCGGGCGAATGTCGCGACGGACTTGCCCATCGTGCCGCTAAGATACTATTATTAGGTTAGATGCGCGGCGGACGGCGACACGGATTCGCACTGCTTCCGCTTCACGACAGGGAAGGAAGTTCCATGAGCAAGATCCTACTGGTTGACGACGATATCGATCTGGCCGAGTTGGTCAAGACGAAGTTGTCTGTCGAAGGGCATGAAGTGTCGACCATCAATACGGGCGAGGGCGCATTCGAATTGGCCAAGCAGACCAAGCCCGAAATGCTGATCCTCGATATCATGTTGCCCGGCGTGACGGGCTACCAGATCTGTAGGCGCATCCGCAAAGATCCCGAGCTGTACAAGGTCGGGATTCTCATTCTCACGGCCCTCGGCGAAGAGCCCGAAATGATGCACGGAATCGAGCAGGGCGCCGACGACTATCTCGCCAAACCCTTCAAGCTCGAACATCTCATGGACAAGATGGCATCGCTCAAGGCGCTCCAGGAATCCATCACCAAGGTCAACCTGCTCAGCAAGCTTCCGGGCACCGAAGCCATCAAGCGCGAGATCAACCACCGCTTGGCCCGTGGCACCGCCATTGCGGCCTGCTACATCGACATGGTCGGGTTCAAACCCTATTGCGCGGCCTACGGTCAGCAGGGCCAGAAACGGGCGCTGGAGTACATGTCGCAACTGCTGCGCCAGATGACGCGGAACATGGGCGTCTACGAGAGTTTCGTCGCCCATCTCGGCGGCGAACACTTCGTGGTGCTTCTCAATCTCGAAGACTACGAACGATTCTGCAGCACGCTCATGCGGACCTTCGATGCCAGCGTGAAGGAACTGTACAACGCGAAGGAAGCCACTCAAGGCTTCATTATCGCGACGGACAAACGGGGCCGCGAGTGCCGCTATCCGCTCATGGCGCTCTCCGTCGGCGTGTCGCACACCCAGTTCCGCCACTACAAGAGCGCGAAGAAAATGTTCGAGGTCTTGGCCCAGACCCGCCAGATGGCCCTACCCCAGGGCAAGAGCGTGGTGTTCGTCGACCGTCGGCGCGCGGACCGCTAGCCGTCGCGACGCCGCCTGTGGTCTGTACCCGGGTTCCCACGGAACGAGGTGTCCCAATGAGTCGAATCGCTGTCGCCTGCTTTCTTGCCGTCGTCCTGTGTGCTTCCTCCGCCGGTGCGCAGGAAGCCGTACCAGACGCGATCCAGGCACGCGCGGTCGAAACCCTGCGCCTCGTAATGGCCGAGGAGTCGGAATGGATCAAGGTCCATGCGGCCGAAGCCCTGCTCTGGGACGGCCATCCCAGCCATGTTCGGTCCACCTTTCTGCCGGACCTGCAAAACGCCGGACCGAAGTATCGGATCGGCGTGTGGCGCGTGCTGGCCCAAGCCGCCGCCGACGACGAACGCCGGGAACGCTACGTCGCACGCATCCGTGAGGCCTTCAACGACGTCGACGGCCCGGACCGCCTCCACGCAGCCGAAACCCTCGGCAAACTGGGCGATTCGCGGAATTCGGACGAGTTGCGCCGTGTGGCCACCGAGGAAACAGGGTCCCTTCAAGGATGCGCCCAGTGGGTATTGGCCAACTCCGGCAAGCCCGAAGAGGAAGCCGCCCTGGCTGCATTGCTCGCCAATGAGGACACCCGCGTCATCGCCGCCTACGCCCTCCGGTTCTTCAAGACCATCAAGCCCGAAACGCTCGACGCACTCGAGAAGGTAGCCGGGAGCGTCCCCGCCGATGACAAGGGACGCATGCACTTTCTGAGCGCGTGGTACGTCCATGCCCCCGCGGACCGGAAGCCCGCCGTGAAGGCGCTTCTTCTCCCGTACGCCCAGACCGGCTCAGTCGGCGAGAAACTGGAACTGGGCATGGCGCTTGCCCGCTGCGGCGACGCGTCGGACATCCCCATGCTGGAGGCCATGCTGGCTGACCCCGAGGCCGATGCCCGCGTCGGTGCGGCCCACGCCATCCTCGGCATCGCCAACAGGCTCAAGGCGAAGGAGTCGGAGTAGGGGGGGCCTCGGTCCACTTCGTCCACTCCTGCCCCAGCGAGCAAGCCAACCAAGTTGATACCCGTCCCCGTTCCGCCTATCCTCGACGTGCGCACGCACACACAATGAGAGGGGCCCCTTGACGATGGACACGAGAATGGGACGACGCGAATTCCTGGCCGCAACCGTGGCGGCGGCCGGCGCCTTCCCTGCCTTCGCCGCTACCGGCACGGCTGCGCAACCGCCCAACGTGGTCTACATCATCTGCGACCAGATGCGCGGGGATGCGTTGAGCTGCCTGGGCAGTCCCAACGCGCGCACGCCCAATCTCGACCGGCTCGCCGCGGGCGGCGTGCTCTTCGATCGATGGTTCAGCAACAACCCCGTATGCGCCCCGTCACGGGTGACCGCATTTGGCGGTCAGCATCCCCACACCCACGGCAAGTTGACCAACGGCTCGGGTGACTTCCTGAAATCCCTGGACGGCACCTTACTGGGCCACTTCCGGGAACGTGGCTACCGGCTGGGTTGGGTGGGCAAGAATCACACCTTCGAAGGCCGCGTGTTCTCGAAACTCGACACCGCCCACATTCGGGCGCGTGAACCCTTCCGCAAGTACACGGCCTACGTGCCGCCCTGGTGGCACAGCGACATGTACTGGCCCGAGGAGGACTGCTTCGCGTCGCTCAACACCGACGAAAGCGTGGCCTTCATCAACGACGCCAAACCGGGCGAACCGTTCTTCCTCCACGTGAGCTATTTCGACCCCCATCCGCCGTACTTCGCGCCGTCCGCGTTCAGCGCCCAGTTCAATCCGGGAGACCTCGCCATCCCGCCCCACGTGCCCCCGGAGGATCTGAGCGACCGCCTCGCCGCCTATGCGCGGGCCATGTGTTACGACCAGATGACGGAATCCGACCTTCGCGAGACCATGCGCTACTACTACGCCTCCATCGCCTGGGGCGTGGACCATCAGGTGGGCCAGGTGATGAAGGCCCTGGAAGACAAAGGATTGATGGACAACACCGTCGTCGTGTTCACATCCGATCACGGCGATTTCATGGGGCATTGCGGCATGGTGCGCAAAGGCATCTTCCACTACGACGCCCTCCTTCACGTGCCCATGATCTGGCACGCGCCCGGCCGCATCGAAGCCGGCCTGCGCGTCACTGAACCGTGCCAGTGCGTGGATCTGTTCCCCTCGCTGGTCGACATCTCCGGCGGTGACGTGCCGGATGGTTTGCCAGGCCGTTCCGTCAAGCCCCTGCTGCACGGAGACGGGCCGCTGGAGGAGGATCGCGTCGTCTTCGCGTCCGCTGCCTACGGCGATCTGCCCGATACCGAGTTCGCGCTCATCGCCAAGCCCGAGGACCCGATTAAGACACCGCCGCTTCACACTCAGGTGATGGACGCGGGGTGCGAAGCCACGCACCGCACCGCCATGGCTCGGACGAGCGACTGGAAACTCATTCTCAACGAGAACGATTCGCCCGAGTTGTATCACATGGGAGGCGGCACCGTAGAACGCAAGAACATTGTCGGCGATTCCGGCACTCGAAGTGTCCGCCGGAGGCTTGAGAAGGAAATCCGAAGCATCTGGAAATGGTAGTCATGCACGCCGTTCGCACAGTCTGAGCTAGAAGGAACTGAGGAGCTGTTGAAAAGGTCGTCTGCGTGCGAAGGGAGAGGCGAAGAACCGGGACTGTCCCAGGTCTTTTCGCGGCCTGCGCGCCGGAGACTGTCACTTCTTCAGCAGCCCCTCTGTACCCTTTCCTGCGAAACATGAGGAGACGACCATCGTGCCATCGCACAGAATCCCACGCCGCACATTCCTGAAGACCGCGGGCGCCGCCCTCTTGGCCGCCGGTCCTGTCGCAGCCGCGCCAGCCAACCGCCCCAACGTGCTCTTCATCTGCGTGGACGATTTGCGTCCCCAGTTGAACTGCTACGGCAAGAATTTCATGCAGACACCGAACCTAGACCGGTTGGCCGCGGAAGGCACCGTGTTTTCCAACCATTTCGTGCAAGTGCCCACGTGCGGCGCGTCCCGATGCAGCCTGTTGACCGGACAGCGCCCCCACGCGCCGGGCCGCCTCGGCAACGGCGCGTTCACCACCCTCAATCGCGACGAACCCACGGACCCCGTCACCATGCCCCACCTGTTTCAACAGAACGGCTACAGCACGGTCTCCGTCGGCAAGGTAAGCCATCTGCCAACGGGACGGCGCTGTCCAAAACCCTCGGGACGCTTCGACAAAGACGGTAACATGACCTACTCCGGGCCCGGCGATGACGAGCACGAACTGCCGTTTGGCTGGGACAAGGCCTACGGTCCGACCGGCGAATGGGGCGACCCGTGGTCCGCTTTCTTCGCCTACGCCGGCGGCAAGACCCGAAGCTACACCGAAGAGAAATCGCCGGCCGTCGAAGCCGCCGACCTACCTGATACCGGATACCCCGACGGCCTCATCGCTGAAGCGGCCATCAAGGAGCTTCAGACGCTCAAGGACGATCCCTTCTTCCTGTCCGTGGGCTTCTACAAACCCCATCTGCCCTTCACCGCACCAAAGAAGTACTGGGACCTCTACAACCGTGACGAAATCCCCTTGGCCGAACACAAGGACCCGCCCGCCAACGTCGACCTCCCCCTGAGCCTCCATCGCAA
>JAAEQP010000177.1 GCA_024231375.1 bacterium
AAGACAAACACAGGCAATCATCATCTCTCGCACGGTTCACTCCTCATTACACCAACGATGGTCAATCCGCTACCGGCCAGCCCGCGAATCCTGTGCCGCGACCGTTCCCGCGATTTCCGAATCCGAACACAAGACCTCAAGCACCGGACGTAGGAATGGCTTCTCGATACCGAACCGGTCGCCTTCCTTCGAGCCGAATCTCATCTGGACGCCGTTGTTGGCGTCGTCGGCGAGCATGAATGACGCAGTCTTGTCGGCGTGGTGCTGGGCCCGGACATATTCGGTCACGTCGGCCGCATACCATTGTTCGGGCTTGTCGATGACCACCCTCACGAGGGCCTTGCCCGCGGGGTGGGTCTCCCACGTGACGAGCGTCTCCTTCCAGCCGGCGTCCACGGCGTAGAGCGTGATGGTTGCCGGGCCTTCGGCGGCCTTGCAGTAGACCTTGAGCGTGGCTCTCTGCATGTTTGCTTCGGGCACACGGCCGCGATCAAGCGCGAACCGGATTAGGGCGCGGCAGGCCTGTCCCGGGGTATCGCTCCCGCACACGGCCAGGAAATCGCCTGTACCGAAATTGATGCCATCGTCCTCCCCGTCGCGGACGTAGGTGTCCTTCCCGTAGGACAGCCTACGACGTGGAGAGGGACCGTAGATGGGCTTGGAAACCGGCGTTATCTCGAGGATGGGCGGCGCGTTCATCGGAACACTCGGAGCCGTGGCCTCGGAGGCGCCAGGGTACACCGGGCCGTTGATGGTGGCAGGATTCGATGGCGGACTCTCGCCTGCGCCGTTGACTGCGCACACCACGTACTCGCTGTCCAAGTCCGGACGCAGGAAACCTTCGGTCGGGTGGTGGACGTTGGTCTCGATTGTTACGAACGCGGTGTGCTCAGGATTCATGACCTTCTTTATCGTGTAATACTGCGCACCGGCCGAACCCGTCCAAGACGGCCAGAGGAAATCCTCATCGCGCGTCTCATCGACGTGGTGAACCAGCGTGAAGTTCGTGGGGGCCACCGGGATTGTCACCACGGGGGAGGCCGCGGCTTCGTTCGACGGAGCGCTTTCGCCGTTCGCGCTTGCCACGTGCACGGTGTAGAAGTAATCCATGCCATCGCTGACCCGGGTGTCGGTGTACGAAGTTCCGCTGGTCTCATCCATAATGGCGTAGGGACCGCCTGGTATGGCACTGCGCTTGACCCGGTAGCGGGTTGCGCCTTC
>JAAEQP010000178.1 GCA_024231375.1 bacterium
GGGCCGCCGTGCTCGCTGATGTACGTAGCCATGCCTTTGGCGATCTGGTTCAGGTTGTTTCGGCAGCGAATCCGGCGCGACTCGTCTTTGGCGCGGAACAGAGCCGAGACACAGTATCCGGCCAGCACCAACAGCAGTGCGAGAACCGCTACGACGATGAACAGTTCTGTCAACATCGCGCCCGCTCGGACACTGGACTGCCTGCAGGACTGCATGGATGGCCTCCTTTCCCCGCTGGGAACCGATCATACGCCCCGCGATACAGAAGGTCAAGAACCAACTTGGTGAGAGCAGTTCGGATTGGACGGGTCGGACACATACTCGCCGTGCGATGCGGTCCGTAGGGGCGGGTCCCTTATACTGACTCACCGACGTTATCCCCAATCGGCGCGGGCCCTCGAGCGCCCAAGCAGCCGATTGTGGAGAACTCGGCAGCGACGCCTGCATACTTGCATACGGAACGCCACGATGGCATGAAGGAAGCGGCGGCGGAAGGGCTTCGGGTCCCAGTCTCTCGAAGACCTGGCACGGACCGCCCTCCGCCGCTCGCTTCGCACAGCCGAGTCGCGATTAGATGACGCGCTTCGAGCGCCTTGGTATAGGGACCGACTGCGCTGTGCATCCTATCTCATCGGGCGCCACAGTTCAAAGGAGAGATCATGGGCACAGCTCGACTCGCACACGCTCACTGGGCGGGGATCGACTGGGGCGACAAGCACCACTCGATCCACGTCGTCGACAGCCGGGGGAACACGGTCACGACGTTCAACGTCGCCCACACAGACGCCGAAGTGCTCGAGATGTTCGTACGCCTGCGGCGCTTCGAGACCCTGCGCGGCGTCGCGATCGAGACGAGCCGACACGTGATCGTTCGTGGATTGCTCGATGCGGGGGTGACCGTATATCCCATCAACCCGAAGATGGCTCGTGCATGGGTCAAGAGCGAGTCCGTCGCGGGGGCCAAGGACGATGCACGGGATGCCGGCGCGTTGGCTCGGGGCCTGGCTCGGCAACACACCCGCCTGCGCTCACTGGCCGTCGACGATGACGCCACCCGCACACTCAGCTTCCTGTGCCGCGACGAAATGTCCCTCATCGGCCAGCACACGGCCCTGGTGAACAAGCTCCAGGCCTGCCTCAAAGAGTACTATCCGCTGGCGATCGCGTGGTTCGACGACTGGACGACCCTGACGGCCTGGGACTTCATCATCACCTTTCCCACTCCCGAAGCTCTGCGGACGGCGGACCGCCGAAAATTCATGGGTTTCCTGAAGCGGCACGGCATCCGCCTCTCGCCCCGCTGGAGCCAGCGAGTCGACCACGAGCGCAAGGAATCGACGTGGCCTGTGGACCCGGTCCTCTCCGACGCACGCTCCGTCTATGCCGTCGCATTGGTGCGGGAGTTGCAGACTCTTCGCGAGCAGCTGAAGGCCTATCGCAAACGGATCGAGGCCCTCTTCGCACAGCATCCGGATGCCGCGTTGTTCCGTTCCTTGCCTGGGGCA
>JAAEQP010000179.1 GCA_024231375.1 bacterium
ACCAGTCCGCCCAATTGGGGGCCACTGAGATGCTGCGAATCCTCCATGGGGCGATCACCCAGGCCGTGCAGAAGTACGACTGTCGCTGTGTGGTGATAGACTGTGGCGCCATTGTTGATCCGTATACGGCGGCCGCCGTCATGCTGGCGGACCGCTCGTTCATCATTGCCACCAATGAAGAGATCAGCTTCCAGAACCTGCGCAATTACCCGCGTAGCATCCGGGACTTCTACCCGGACTTCAAGGTCGCGAAGATGCGCACGGTGTTCAACAAGGTGCGGCGCCATGACCTTCTGGAACAGAGGAAGCTCAATCGCCAACAGGACGTCTACGCGTCGATTCCGTTCCAGGACGCGGTGATGGACGGCACGGAGGGTGTGGACAGCGCCGACAAGCTCGCCCGCATCTTCCTGCGCAAGCACGTTGGAGACGTCGTCGAGCGGGTCTTCCGGGGCGACCATGCGGAACTCATTCCTGATCCGCAGTCGATGGTTCCTCCGGACTGGTTTCCCGTGCTACAAAATGCCGGACCCCTTCTGCACGGCCCCAAAATGGACAGGAAGCGACTCGCCGCCTCGTTCTTGCTGGCCCTTGGCACCGTGCTGTTGGTCCTGTCCGTGGGGTTCTTCGGTTGGGCGTCATGGGACCGACATGGTGCCGAACGCCTGAGCAACGCC
>JAAEQP010000180.1 GCA_024231375.1 bacterium
GGTCGTTCGTTAGACAACCGACGATATCGCCGGCCCTCAGCGGCCGTCATGCACGCTTGCCGAAAGGACACCGGACATCTGTACTAGCAGCTAGTCTAGTTGGCGTCGAATCGCGCCATAGTGGGAGGGGACCCCGGTACCGAGATCTGGTCGATTCGGGAGGCTCAACCGGGCGTACAAGATGTACTAGAATCTGTATAGCCGCAGTGGGAATCCGGCCAATCCCGAGGTTGCCGGCCGTGTCTTTTTTCGTGACGGCACCCGGGAGCTTCCCGTGACTCAGCTCACGCGGGTCGGCAACAAGGCCCTCGTCGCGACCCTCGTCATGGCCCCGGACGGCCAGGTTTCCGTGCGCTGACGGATTTGATCATGTCTTCACGTCGCTCTGACAAGCGCCTTCGTCGTCCGCCCGCCGCGCGGACCCTCCAGCCGCGAGGCAAGCCTGCTCGGCAGGCTCCGCGACGGCTATTGACCGTTCACGACCATCCGGATGGGAAGGGAGAGGGAACCGATGGACCCAGATCGCCTGTGCATGTCGTGCATGACCGACAAGGGCGACGCCGCAGTCTGCCCGGCCTGTGGCGTCGCCGAAGTCGAGCCGGACCCCCACGGTCTTTTCCTGCCGCCGCGCACCATCCTTGACCGCCAGTACCTCCTGGGCAGAGTCCTCGGCCATGGCGGCTTCGGCGTGACCTACCTGGCCTGGGACCTGACGCTGGAGCGTCGACTGGCGGTCAAGGAGTACTTCCCGCGCGAGTTCGGCACCCGCGCTTCCGATCAGCAGACGGTCGTGGCGTACAGCGGGGAGAAGGAAGATCTCTTCTACTATGGCTTACGCAAGTTCTTAGCCGAGGGGCGGGCCCTCGCCAAGTTCCAGGATCACCCCGGCATTGTTTCGGGACTGAACTACCTCGAGGCCAACGGGACCGCGTATCTCGTGATGGAGTACATGGAAGGTGAGACCCTCGAGGCCTACCTGCGTTCGCAGCCCGAGGGCCGGCTTTCGTTTGCTATTTCGGTGTCGATTCTGATGCATGTGATGGACGCCCTCCGGTCCCTCCACCAGGAAGGCATCATCCACCGCGA
>JAAEQP010000181.1 GCA_024231375.1 bacterium
AGGGGTTCCGGAAGTGTTCGCGACCCCTTTCGGGAACCGTAAGCAGGAACAGGAGCATAAGCAGAAGCAGAAAGAACAGACTTCGTCACGTTCTCCGAACGGTGACATTGAGACCGTCTTCGCCTACTTCGCCAAGCTCCACCCACGGGCACGGCTGACGCCGGCACGGAAGACGCTCATCAGGACAGCCTTGGCCTCCTACCCGCTGGACGCTCTCCTTCTCGCCATCGACGGTCTCCACCTGTCCAAGTGGCACAACGAGACGGGGAACCTCACGCTGGAGTACGGGCTCAGGAACGCGGAGAAGATTGAGAAGTGCCAGGCCATCGCGTCCGAAGCGACCCATCCGGACCGCCTTGGAAGTCCCGCCTTACCGAAGCGAACGCAGGGAAACGTGGACGCTCTCAACGAGTGGGCACGCATGAAGGGAGTTGACCTTGAACGTGAGAATGGCAACGACGGTGACCCGGCTCTGCGAGATGTACCGTCAACAGGCGAGCCCGACGCTCATCGAGGACTACTGCCGAAGCCTGAGTGACATCCGACCCGAAGACGTGGAGGCAGCGGCAGGCGAGGCCATGAAGATCGAGCGGTTCCTTCCGACCCCCGCCGCGCTTCGGGATATCTCTTCCCGTCTGCGCCGACGCGAGACCGAAGAGGTGGACCGACGCCACCAACTCACGGCCCCGCGGCACGCCCCATCCCACGCCACGCTGTACCAGAAAACCCGGGACGCCATCGCTGAAGGATCCAAGGGCCACGCCTGCTCTATCTGCCACGACGGCGGGTACGTCTACATCGAAGCGAAGAACCTGCCTGATGGTGGCGACCTCCACGACAGCCCCGACCCGGGAATGAAGGGCATTCGGTATCCGGGCGGCATGGCGTACTTCTCCCTCGTCTACCCTGGGCTGGTCTGTCTCCGCTGCCATTGCGGCACTGTGAAGAACTCGGAGCACGCCTTCCGGGTGCAGGTTGGATACAAGACGCTCGGCATCCACGTTGACGAAGTGTGTTCGTACTACGACAAGTGGGCGGAAGCCGCCGAAGTCCAAGGGGGCGCGTGATGACCACCCCGGGCTGCGTGCGGATGACCGCGAGAATGGCGATGGGCGGATGACCCCCTACTACGAGCGTGACGGCCTGACGATCTACC
>JAAEQP010000182.1 GCA_024231375.1 bacterium
CCGGATGCGTGGTGAAAGCATTTGGCCTCGCGGTACATTTTCAAAATCTTATCCGTGTTTATCCGTGTTCATCCGTGGCCCAAGAATTTCAACTGTATTTTTGAGGTTGGCAGGGAGCGCTGACATGAGTGACGAGCAAAAAAAAATCGAAGGCGAACCGAGCGAGGCCGAGGCTGAATTCACGGTGCGTGCGTGGCTGGGCGAGATTTACGCGAGCGTCTTTCGCCATGACTACGACGACACTCCGGTCAACCGTCAAAAACAGGTGCGCGACAACGTCTGGCTCCACGTTCATCCGCAAAAGGTCTCGCGTGAAGGCGTCAAGGTTGGCTATACCTGGTGCGCCGGCGGAGTGACCTTTTTGTTCTTCCTCGTCACCGTCGTCACCGGCGTGCTGCTGATGTTCTACTACCGGCCCACCGCCGAGTACGCCTACCTCGACATGAAATACCTCGACATGGACGTGCCCTTCGGGATGTTCATCAGGAACATGCACCGCTGGTCCGCGCACGCCATGGTCATCTTCGTGATGCTGCACATGTTCCGCGTCTTCATCACCGGGTCCTACAAGGCGCCGCGCCAGTTCAACTGGGTGGTGGGCGTGTTCCTGTTGGTGATGACGCTGCTGCTGTCGTTCACCGGGTACCTGCTACCGTGGGACCAGCTCTCGATGTGGGCGGTGACGGTGGGCACGAACATGGCCGGGGCCACGCCGTTCGTGGGAGCGGAGGGACCGTTTTCGAACGCGGTGGGCGTGACGCCGGACAACGACGTGCGCGCGCTCATGATCGGCGGCACCACCGTCAACCAGGCGACGCTGCTGCGATTCTACGTGCTCCATTGCATCGTGATCCCGCTGGCGGCGACGGCGGGCATGGCGCTGCACTTTTGGCGGATCAGGAAGGATGGGGGGATTTCGGGGAAGCTTTGATTAGAAGTTAGAAGCTGGAAGTTAGAAGATAGGATGAAGATGACGCAAGCCAGAATCCCCGAAAG
>JAAEQP010000183.1 GCA_024231375.1 bacterium
ATTCAGCGCCCAGACCTGGGACGTGGCCGGCAACGAGGCCAACTTCTTTGTCCGGGACGTCACCGGCGGCTCCAGGCTTTCCTTCAAGATCAAGCCCGGTGCGCCGGACAACAGCCTTTATATCGCCGCGGACGGCGACATCGGGCTGGGGACCTCCGCCCCGGCCGACAGGCTCCACATCGAAAACACCAGCGGCGACGACGTGGACGATTTCATCGTGACCGTGGACGGCTACGTGGGGATCGGGACATCCTCGCCGGCCAGGAAACTGGATATCTACGACACGGGCGCCAACGCGCGCGTGGCGTTTCACACGGATGACTCGGGGACGGGCGCGAGTGACGGATCTCTCATCGGCGTCGATGACGACAACCCCGGGCACTTGTATGTCTGGAACTTCGAAGATTCGAACATCTATTTCGGCGCCAATAATGAAACCCGTATGATTCTTGAAAGCGACGGCGAACTCGCCATCGGCAGGGTCTCCGCCTCCCATCCCATTCACATGGGCGCCCATGCCAACAACGCCTACCTGGCCTCCACGGGCGTCTGGCACGACTCCTCCAGCCGGGAGTACAAGGAGAACATCAAGCCGGTCCGCGCGAACGAGGCGTTCGACGCGTTGAAAAAACTGGAGCCCGTCCACTACACTTACAA
>JAAEQP010000184.1 GCA_024231375.1 bacterium
AAGCAATGTGGTCGAGGCCTCGTGGTCGAAGCCTCGTGTCAAGCGTTGCGTCTACGATATGTAGTAAGGCTGGCTGCACCCTGCCAGCGCTGCAGACGGCCCAAGCAGGCGCTCTTCATCGTGCCGCACTCGCTTTCGAGAGAAACCAGGCAAGCGGCGTTCTGCTGATGTGTCATAAATACCCCATGTATACACATGCGCCAATTGGACTCTCGCGAATTCAGCGCTTGCGCCGCCTATCCAGTGTGATATCGCGAGCTTGCGGACGCGGAGGCGGCTTTGTGGCAGCACGCTGGCGCCACCACACCGATGACGGCCTTCCGCCAACACAGCCGGGGGTAGCAATTCGCATCGCCTTTCTCCAGGCAGACGGGGCCGACCGCCAGCATGAGCCGGTGGACGACGCGGGTCTCGCCCCGGCGGAGGTAGATCAAGTCGCCGCGGCGGAGGGGTGGGAATTCGTGGAACGATACCTGGATCGTGCTGCCGTCCGGAATGGTGGTCCCCATGCTGCAACCGTCGACCTTCAACGCCACCACGGCGCGGGTGCGCTGCCACTCGGTCTCGACGACCCGTTTGGCCAGTTCCCGGCGACTGAGCCTGCGTCTCACGGCTCCGCGGCTTCCGCGACGAGGCCTTCCGAACGGAACCGCGCCAGCGTCGCATCGATATCGCGCTCGACCACATCGGGCGCCGCGTCGGTGAAGGCGTCCGCCATGGCCGTGGCCAGCACATCGCGCGTGGTCCGGCCGTCGCACCGCTCCCAGATGAACTGGGCGCTACGGTTCAGCACATGCACGCGTTTGGCGGTCTTGTCGTAAAGGACGACTTCGTCGCCAAAGGCCTGAATCTGGACGTCGCCGTTCGCCAGAGGGAGGCACTCGCCGTGGTCGCTTCCATGAGCCTTGTCCATGTTCATTGCTCCCCGTCGCCGGACGCACCGCCGACGATGATGGCATTGGCGCGCGCGGCCGCGTCGGCCATGATTGCGCCGAAAGATCCGGGCGCACTCCACGCTTTGGTGAAGGCCTCTTCGACAACGGGCTCCGTTGCGGCCACGAGAGGGCCGTTACCCCGAAACCGCAGGCGCGGCGTCATGGAGGCCATCACGGACCGGATTGAATCCCCACTCGTGCCGCCCGACACGCGCGCAAGCGATGGACGCACCGGCGGCGAGAACGTCCGCTTTCCGATGGTCCGTTGCGTGGTCTCCGACAGCATAGCGCCCAGAAGCTGGGCTGCCCGCTTCCGTTTCTCGCCCACCACGCGGGACGACAGCCCGACGTACCACGTCGATTCTCCGTAGACTACGGGAGCATCCGCACCGCCCGGCAAGGGCAAGTGCCGCATCTCCGTGCGGAAGGCGGGTCTGTTCACGAACGCGTCCGGCGACACGATGGCCGCCGCACAACCATCCCACTTCTCGTAGGCACCCGATCCGAGCAGGGCGCGGGCCTGGTTGAAGCACTCGGCGAACACCGGGTCATCAAAGGCATACTGACCGCTTGTGAACTGAGATACGCCCCGCTGGGCCAACAGCGTCAGCCACAGCATGTAGGGGTCGGACTTCACCTGATAAGCAACAGTCTGCTCACGCGCCAACTCAATGAGGCCGTTCCACGTGCGCACGGCCTTCGAGGCATCCGCCGTCGCCACAATGCACGGCGGACACACCCGGACCGGCACCGCCCAAACATGGCCGTCCGCCGTTACCGGTTCGAGCAGGTTCGGGTAGATGTCGTCCGGACGAATGTACTGGGCGTACCCCGGCAGGGCATCCAGCGGCTGAATCAGGCCCCGGCGCGCCAGCCCGGTGACCTCGTCCAGTTGTCCGGTGCGTCCGGCGTACAGAAACACGATGTCCGCCACCGAATCGCGTTTGTCGAACCGCACACCCGCCCGGCCGTAGCTATCCGTGGTCTTGTCGTCGTAGGCGACCTCGACCCCGTCCAACTGCGACGCCGCGAGCCGCGTCAGTCCCCCCGCGAACATGCTCTCCGTCGATCCAAGCGCGTGGCCAACCGTGTACTGAGTGGAATCCTGTGCGCCGGCGACAGGGATCGTCGCCAGCAGGGCGATCGCCGCTACCACGCCGAATCGGATCGCGGCCCCGCCCCACATACCGGTACGTCGTCTCAGCAAGGTATCTACCTCCCTCGTTGGCCTTCTTCGAAGGGCCTCCCCAGGCAACAGAATGGCTACGTCGCGCAGCATACATAGCTACAGGCGCGCACGTCTAGTCCGTTCACAAGTATGCGAGAGAAGAGGAGATTATCATGCGGTCAGGATGGCCGGCGAACGCGGGCTACCACCAAGACAAGGCCTGCTATTGCCGGGCACGCCGCTGCCACTATCCACCGATAGCGGCGCGGTTCCGTTGCGCCGGGAGCGCGTCAGTCCCGGCGGCCGCCCAACAGTCACGATCATCGCCGCCCTCGCCGTCGTGGCGACCGGACGCCCATCGTTACTGCTGCGTGCCTGCCTCCATGTCGCGCCAGACGTTCTCAACGAGTTCCGCGGCTTGGCTGGCTTCCTTGGACGCCTGCTGCTGTTCGCGCCGTGCCATATCAGCTTGGAGCGGTCCTTTCTCGGCCAACACCGCAGCAAGCACCTCGTGAGGGTTTCGGATGATGCCCCTTGCGTGGTCCGTTCGAATCGGCTTGTCCGTCAGGCCTCGGATCGCCAGTGCCGACGCCTCGAGTTGGGCCAACCGTTCGCGCGCCAGATCGCTCTCAGCGGCCTCAGCCGCATCTCGGATCGTTTGTCGATCCTCGTCGCTCTTAGCCTGTCGGGCCTCGGCGGTGGCCCACTTGGCCGTCGCCGTCCTCATGGCGCGACCATAGAAGATCTTGGCGAAGACCACATCCTGTTCCTTGGCGTTCTCGACCTCGAAGATAGGCGCCATCACTCCGCGTGTCATTCGCAGGCGATCCGCCATGGGCCAATTGAACTGATCGTTCTCCACGTAGGTGTACGCGTGTGCGAGATAACAGCGCAGCCGCACGTTGGCGTTGATCTCCCGCCAGCGGGTCGTTCGCCAGGACTCGGGGAGATGATCCCAGTCCGTCGGATACTGGTTCAGCCAGTCAGTCGCCACGTCCTGCATCTCGCCGGGCAGATTCAGGCTTCCCGCCAGCAGCACATGGGTCAACGTCAACCACCGGCGCCATTCGAACGGGAGGCCGGAGGCGTTTCGAAGTTGGCGACACGCCTCGATCCGCTCCTCCTGTCCGCGATCCGACACATCGGCAACAATGGCGCACAGATCGAGATCGCTCTGTGTCACGGTCTTCTGGCGAGTCAACTTCGCCAGGCTCGGCCGTAGCGTTGCCAGGTCCTGGTGGCTCAGTACCGTATGCATATCGATTGGGGTCACGGGACCGCCGGAAGACAAAGCGTCAAGAAAGGGATCCGGAATCGGTCTGCCATGCGGGACGGGCTTGCCGGTCTCCTCGGATGACTTCGCCTTTGCGGTTTCGAGCATGTTACTCAGGTACTGCGCGTACGTTGCGTTCGATTCCGTCCGAAGACACGATTCGATGAAGGGCACGGCCTCGGAAGGCCGGTTCAACGCCAGGATCCACGGCGCCTTCCCCCGGAGCGCCAACACAGCGGCGTCCGGTTCTCCTTCAAAGATCCCTGTTTCGGCCAATCTCGTCTGATTTGCCCTGGCGGCCCAGAACGTCTCCTTCTCAGTGTCCACCACGAACGCAAGATCCGCGTCGCGCCCGGTCGAGAGCAGAGCCCCCAGCGCAGCCGCAAACAGGTTCTCGTGCGGCAGAAACAGAATGACTTCAGGCAAATCCGCCGTCAGCACGGTCCGTGCCGCGTCCGCAACCTGCGGATCCCCCGGAAGCGCGTTCTTGAGTATGATGAGCGCATCGTGCCATAGCTGCCATTCCTCGACCGACTTCGGCGTTTCCGGACCCTCGAACAGGCCGAACAGCCCAACGATCAGGTCGTGATCCAACGGGACCTCAGTTCCCGGATACGGGTTCGCCACCCGCGCGCTCCACGCAGCTTGTTGTGTCGGCGACAGCATGGGGTAGGTCCCAACCAGCCGATTCGCACGCGCCAAAGAAGAGACCGTGGCCGCCTGTGGCGATCCGAACTCAGCGGCGGAGTCCATCTTGAGAAAATCGAACTGTGCACGAGCAGGGAGAGACGAAAACGCAAGAGCCAATGTGGTCGCGAGAACCGTGACCGTGACTGGTTGCTTCGACATTGACATGAAGACCGCTCCTCATATGGGGTATGGCGCGACACGGTGTGCTGAGCACCATCCTCCAGTCCACGAACGCGTTCAGAACTTGCCCACTTGAGATTCTTGACCCGCTGGAACCGGGGGTACGCCGTCTTCGATAGGGACTGCAACCGAGGATATCCAACCCGCGCTCACGTCTATGTACACCATCACGTTTCCTTCGAAGTTCACGTCCGTAGTGGTACGGTCTATGTGGCGCAACCCGTTACAATGACCGAATTCGTGAACGAAGGTGTCAGCGCCAGCTACTTGACTCATCTTGATCGGCGAGCCGCTGACCGCCTCTACGCTCTGGTACTTCCCGTCTTGGTCGTAATCGGACATCACCGTAACGCAGAAGACCACGTCCTCTGTGACGCTCTGGTACCACGCATCCTCAGGATGGTCCGGGCGCGGAGGGCTGTACACTGTGTCCTTCTCTGTCCCCGTGTATGCGACAAGCGGACCGTCAAGCACGTACTTCTTGGAGAGGGAGTAGTCGTACTGCCCGCGTAGAGGTGATTGGGCATCGATCTCATCGTCGCAGTCGTGATCATAGCGGTGAGATGGTCCGTCCTGGTCCTTGTTCACGATCAGACTTGCTGCCTCGAACACGCCGCCAACGTTCGCAGTCGACGACACGGTCTTCCCCGCAGACAACGGATGTGCCGTGAAGACCACAACCCCAGTGCAATCGATGGCTATACTGTTGGACTGAGGACATGGCTCCTCGATGCTATCCCCGCACTCGGCACGGTCTACATGGACCGAGACCGTAGCGTTCGATAGCCCGAGGTAAATGGCCCAAGTCGTCCGAGCGTTCTTCCACCCCGTGTAGGAGTCGAGCGGCAAGGGTACGAAGTGAAAGTCCGTGTTGTTCGTGGTCCACTGAAACAGCTCGTCATCGTTCGTGTGTCTCGTGATTCCAATGTGGGTGGCCGTGTCGCACGTGGTGGTGTTGTCGACGGTGCCGCTGGTACGTGTACATCCTTTGGGCACGAGCAGACTTGGGGGCCTCCACTGCAAATTGTCGCAATCGTAACCGCCGGATGCCTGCAGAGTGACCGTCTGCAAGCAGTAGGCGGAGTCCGGACCGGAGACAGCACATGGCCCCGGTGCCTGCCCGTCCTTCCCGTCGTCGGTCAATTGCCCCGTCTCAAACATGCCGTTGTTCTTGTCGACACATTCATACTTTACCCAGTGGCCGGCCAAGGCCAACCAAGCCGGCACGAACGCGAACAACGTTGCCCCGAGAAACCGCGAGCATGACATACGTGACTCCTTGCGCCTCCAGAGCCCTCAAACAGCGCCTGGACACTAGAAACGAAGAACAACTTCCAGCTATGTTTACACTATTCAAGACAGTAATGCAACCAGCTAACGCATACGCCATCAATGGAGGAAAGCAGGCAGTATTAGAACACTCAGGGTGTGGTCTCGATCATCACCAGAGTCGGGCCAGATCCACCTCGCGATAGACTCCAGTTGGCGCCGGGACCTCCCCGTGGGCGATAAGGACCCGGTTCTCGGCGGGCAGGAAGAGGACGCTGTGCACCGTGTGGCGATTGCAGAGGCAGTTGTAGCCCACGCCCCGGTGAACGGCGTGGGCCATGTCATACCGGTCCCTGAGGAACCCGAGCGCCGTGTCCACATCGATGGCGCCGCGGTAGGTGCCGGCGAGGTGCATGGCGCGGGCGTGGCGGAACGCCCCTGCGGGGTAGCACAGCCGGTTCGCGGCCGTCTTCTTGCAGAAACAGACGTCGTCCACCACCAGCACGCCTTTCCGCGCCGGACGGCGTTCGCACAGGCTGTGGGTGAACTCAATGCCGAGCGCGTCACCCGTCTTCCCGTCACACACAGCCAGGTTGAACCCGCACGTGCGCCTCGATCCGCGCAGACGTTCGAAGAAGGCCTCGGCCGAATGCGAGCGCTCAAGCGCGTCACGAATCAGGAAGGGGATGGGCATGCCGTCCAGGGCGCTGTCCTTGGCGGGGCATCCCACTTCAGCCGCGGAAAGTTGTGCCGCGTTGCAGCCGGTCAGCATGCCGGCGAACCCGACCCACGTAACACCGAGCGTCGGCAACGCATCCGATTGGGCCGGGCGGCGGACGACCGTGATCGCCATGCCAGGGATGACGCCTCCATGAGGGAAATCGAGATTCCGACCGTGTATCACCATGCCGTCGCGCGTGGCGGGCGGACTCACGACGAAGTTGCAGCACTGGAGAATGCCCTGCGTGTGGCACCCGTCCACGTCCACCAGGCAGTTCAACGCGAGGATGTCGTCGTAGGGAACGCCCGAATGCGCCGCTATGGCCTTCATCTCTTGGATGTAGGGGTGTGGAATGAAGGGCTCACAACGCTTGGCCTCCCTGCTCAGGAGTTCGAAGGATACGTCGAAGATGGTGTCGCTCTGCTTGAGGAAGTGCTCAATCCCGTGCTGGATGCGGTCCCGCATGAGCGTACCGTGTTCGGCACCCATCTCCTCGGGCGACCCACGGAGTTCCAGGACCTCAAGTCCATTCAGCTTGTTGAGCGGCAACGCGCGTCCTCCGCTTCAGGGGAATGGGACCCCAAGTATTCCAACACGAGTTCGACATCCTGCCCGGCAGCTCCCCGCGAAACGTCCGCAATCTCGCCGACAATATCTTGAACGCGCGCCCGGGGCGGAGGCGCGTTCAGCATCCGCCTCAGAGCTTCTGGGAGGTCCGGATAGTCCGCAACCCGAACCGCGGCTCCGCCTTCCTCCAGTTTACGAGCGCTTCCAGGCAGAACCAAGCCCGATCCATACAGCACGGGCGCGCCCTGCACCAAGGCCTCCCACAGATTCGCGCCAACCGATGCCACGGGAGGGAAGGAGTCTCCGACCACCACCGCAGTCGCGGCGGCGTACAGATGGGACAGCTCGCCCCTCGTGTCGAGCAGCACCAAGTCCCTGCCTTCACACCGGTCTCCATCGTGCGATCGACGGGCCACCTGGTAGCCACGCGTTCTGAACCATCGATCGGCGCGGCGGGACACATCCTCTTCGACGGGGGCCACAACGAATCGTATCGACCGGCGCCGGATCGCCTTTTCGAGACACGACACGACCGCCTTGATCTCGTCCAGGCGGGGCGAGGCGAGGACGACCAGTGGGGCGGAGTCCGAGCGACCGAGGGTGGTTCTGTAGTGGCTTGCGCGGGACGCATCGGCTTCGGGCAGGGTCTCGAACCGGTAGTCGCGTCCCACGAACACGCGGGCGGGGTCGACACCTGACCGCTGGAGCCTGTCACCGTAGAGGGGTGCCCGGACCGAGAAGACATCGACCATCGCCAGCACCCGTTCGTAGTAGGGCCGCACCCATCCGGGGAACTCCTGCTGCGTGTCCCAGTCCAGCATGTCCACGCGCAGCAAGAAGGTCGGTATGCCCGCGACGTTCAGCTCGCGGATCAGGTTCGGCCAGATTTCCCCTTGCATGCCAACAAACGCCAGGGGTCTGAGCTTCCGAATTAGCCTTCGCATTGGGAACGGAAGGTCGAACGGTATCCATGCGATCTCGATGCCTAACCCCGCCCACGCCTGACTGGCTCGGTCCCACGCCGCCTTGGTCGTGCAGGTCGCGAAGACGGGGGTATCGGGAGAGACACGAGCGAGATCGCATACGAATGCCTCGGCTGCCGACGCGTCGCCCGGCCCAGAGATGTGAAGCCATAGTGGAGCCGCGGCCGGCGAGGGAGCTCGCCGGGGCGAAGGCAGGGCGCGGCGCCTCCAGACGCCGAGGGCGCCGGGGCCCAGGAGACCGGAATCCCTCGCGGTCGCTGCGTAGTAGATGGCAACGAAGATCGAATCGATGAGGGTCCGGATGTGCCAATCGATGATCTGCCTGAGATTCCCCATCATTTCCCCATCGATATCCCCGCAAGCGGCCTCAACGCGCTCCTGCCCTCCCGAGCGGGAGCCCACGTTAGCATACGGGCGCCTGGATCGCTAGCTCATCGAGCAACGATGACAGGGCCTACGCGTCCAATTGTGCCGGAATCGAAAATTCCATGATTCTGGTTCTCGGCGTTCCTTGTGGGTTCGTCTGCGGGGACGCGCCATCAACCGGCACACGGACTTGGTGAACATCGGCCATCCGTCAACGGACACGCCATACAAGGGCTACACCGGATACCGCACCGAGACCCTTCCGGGGCGGTTCGGCCTGCCGTGGGGTCCGTGGCGTACACGACATGGGAACATGTGCCCCTGCTGCGAGAATACCATAGCACTCGTACAGGCTTAGTTGGGCAGAGTCTCCATGATGACCGGTATACGGGTGCGCGCGCCATCGTTCGATGTGAGGGTGACGTACTCAGTCCGCTTACCAACTTGCTGGCCCGCCGTACACTTGAGGCGCACCACGGCCGTACCGCCTTCGTGAGACGTCTCAACGGACAATTCAGGCGAGGAAACAGCGATGTCGGCCAGGCCCGGCGGGCCTTCTCCCGTCGAACCGACACGCACCTCCCGCAATCGAGTGCTACCTGGGCGCATCCGGCCGAAGTAGACCTGCCTTGGGTTTGGCGTGAGGTCGCCAGCTACGAGCGCTGCGACCGGGATCTTCAACCCCTGAGTGTGTAGCGTCGTGAAGACGTCGACCGCGCCGGCAAGCGGCTCGGACACCTCCCCCGAGTCAAAAGTCGCAGCCAACGTGATGCACCGTTGGGCTTCCGATGAAGCGGGACGATTCTCGATGTGAAGACCAGGCACCTCGTGATGGACGTGAAGGAATTCGAGTGGGACATCGCCAAACTCCTGAACGATGGTGAATGTCCGCGTACACGACTCACCGGGAGAAAGGACCCCGAAGTCAAGCGCTTCGCGCGCCTCCGGGATCAGGCGAACCGGCTCCACCCATTCGACCTT
>JAAEQP010000185.1 GCA_024231375.1 bacterium
GATCGTATGGTAGTCGCGCTACGTGGGGACTTGGCAAACGAGGGGATTGACCCGACATGATCGCGAAGTACTGGGTACGCTGTGTGGCGCTGATGGCGCTTGTCCTGACGGCAGGCTGTGCGACCACGAAGGGCCCAAGACCCTTCAAGGAAGACGCGTGGCGCGGGGTTCACATCTATATCTCAGACCGAGACCACCTCCCCTTGCTGCATCGGGCCATCGAAGCCATGGCCGCCAAGGGATTGAACGCGGTGATTCTCGAGGTCAGTCTCCGCTTCGACTACCAGTCCCACCCGGAAATCGTCGAGGGCAATCCGTTGACCCGCGACGACGCCCGCGCGTTGAAGGCGGTGTGCGACACGAACGGCGTTCGCCTGATTCCCATGTTCCAATGCCTCGGACACCAAGGGTCCCGGCCGAACAAGCTGCTCCGGGTGTATCCCGAACTGATGGCCCCGCCGCAACCGGACTACACGGACCCCGCCCACTACCACGTGAGTTGGAATCCGCTTCACCCGAAGACCAACGAAATTGTCTTCGCTCTGTTCGACGAACTCATCGAGGCCTTCGACCCCGAGTACTTCCATGTGGGCATGGACGAAGTGTTCCTGTTCCCCGATGAAACGACGCCCTACTACAACGGCGAAAACCCCGCCGAAGTGTTTGCCAAGGCCGTCAACGACTACCACGACTATCTGGTGAAGAAGAAGGGCCTCACCATGCTGATGTGGGGCGACCGGTTGCTGGACCAGTCCGTCGTCGGCTATCACCACATGGAAGCCAGCAACAACGGCACCGCGCCGGCCATCGATATGATTCCCAAAGACATCATCGTGTGCGACTGGCATTACATCCGGATGGAAGACTACCAGTCGGTGCCCCATCTTCAGGAACACGGATTCCGCGTATGGCCGTCGAGTTGGCGGTCGCCCACCGCCGCGTTGGCCTTCGTGGAAAGCAGCCAACGTCACGACGAGGGCAAGGTCGTCGGGCATCTGTGTACCATGTGGTGCGGGTTGCCGGATTACTGCAAGGCTATCC
>JAAEQP010000186.1 GCA_024231375.1 bacterium
CGACAGACGAAAGCACGGATTAGACGGGCGGTACGGCACGCCCGCCGAATCCGTGGCACACGACTCATTTACGACTCGTCCAGGCGTCTCCTAATCTTCCACGATGACACGGAAACCGGTGTGGAAGACCTTCTGCCAAGTGGGGAACCCGAGGCGATAGGTGGACGTACAGCGGTGCGGTCGATCCTTCCACGAGCCGCCGCGTACCACCTTCTTCACCGACTTGTCTCCGCCATTGCGCCCGTCGTCGGCCTTGTACGGATAGGCCTTGTAGTCGGAGCGCGTCCACTCGGCGGCGTTACCGTGCATGTCGTAGAGTCCCCACGGGTTGGGTGCATACGTTCCGGCGGAGGACAGGAAGAGCGCGTTGTCGTCCGAGCGTGGATCCTTGAGCTCAAAGTCAACGGTGGGGTTGGGATTCCGCATAGGCTTCGGGTTTACGCCACTCACCGCCATCAGTTTAACGGTGATGTCGGCCATGTTGGCCTGCCCGGTGAATGAGGCGTCCAGGTCGCCATATGAGAGCGGGGTGTCGGTACCCGCGCGGCAGGCCCATTCCCACTGCGCCTCCGTCGGAAGCGTTACTTTCTTGCCGGTTTTCTTCGAGAGCCACGCGCAGAACTCCATGGCCTTGGCCCAAGGGACGCGGATAACTGGCAGAGCCATATGGTTCATGTAGTACCCGCGGTGTACCTGATCCTTGTAGTGCATGTCGTAGACGCCGTTCAGGTATTTCGGATCGAACCGGCGGTACTGTTTGAGCGTCACCTCCGTTGCGCCCATCATGAAGCCTTTGTCGATCTTCACGCGGGCTATGGGCTTCTCCATGGGTGTCTCGTCGTGGGAACCCATCGAGAATTCGCCGGCCGGGATGCTGACCACCTTCATCTTGACGCCGTTGCCGAGGTCCA
>JAAEQP010000187.1 GCA_024231375.1 bacterium
AGCGCTTCGGCCACGTCCGGGGCGATGTGGCGACCGAATAGCGCACGGGCGACACGCGGCAGCACCACGCGGTACGCGTCCTCCTCGGCAGAACCGCGCGCCAGGAAGTCCTTGATCAACTGGTGATCGAAGCCGAACGAGTACGGCCACGTCCGCATCCCGGGCGTTGCCGTGTTCCACGCGTACTCACGGATGGCCAGACTGCTCACCGGCACGATGTTGTCGCAGTACGCCGGCTTCACCACGCTGTGAGGGTGGTTGCAGATCTCCTTGAGCATGGCGACCTGAGGGCTGAAGAATGGATACAGCGGGTTCACGGCATACCAGGTGCAGACCGGCCGGTTGCCGATCAGTTCGTTGAACTTCTGCCGGGCCACGCCGTCCGCTTCCCGGACCTGGAGGTAGACCCCATCAGGGAACGCGTCAGTGACGCGCTTGAAGAAATCGACGTACTTCACGTGCATGTCCCTGGCGAGCTTCATGATATCCGGGTTGTTGCTGTGCACCCACTCCATGAGCTCGGCGCCGGCCTGGACATCAAGGATGTTGCAGCCGTACGGGACGAGGGTGAAATGGATGCGGAGGTCCG
>JAAEQP010000188.1 GCA_024231375.1 bacterium
CGATGCGCGCCCGGACCTTCGGATCCTCACTCTCGGTTGCCGCCTTCTGAATCAACGCCTCGGCGCGTTCCAGGTCTTTGAGCGAAAGGGCCAGGGAATGGGTCTTGAGACTGCGGTGACCCCATCCCGCCAACTCCAGCCGTTCCGGGCGGGCCACCATGTACGACTCTTCGAGCACCAAGAAGTACTGCATCATCGTGGCTGCAGCCGATCCGAACATGCGCTGGTAGAATTCGCCAAGCAAGGCTTCCGCATCAAGGTCCGTGTCCCACTGAAGCTTCGCCATCATCCACATCATGGGCGCGACGTTTGGCAGAATGGTGTAGCACTCGTTATAGACGCCTTCGAACCCGAGCGCCTGGTCGAACTTCATGCCTTCCGCCATGGCGTGCGGAAACACGCGCGGTGTCAGGAAACCCAGCCCCATGTAGCCGTACCGGCTCATGTGGTCGCACCGTTCCCGCCACGCTTTCGTGAGCGTCATGTCCGCCTCTCGACGTCCGGGCCGCCACCATTCCCCAACGCGTTGTGTCATGCTGATGAAGACGTTGGGTTCGAGCTTCGGCACGGTGGCCGGCAACTCCCGGGCGATGTGATAGCAGAGGGTACCGATGTACTTGTCAGGATGCGTCTTGGCCAATTCACGGGCCACGGCATTGACGAACTTGTAGTGGCGGTCCGAGAACCGCTTGTTCTCGTAATCGTCGGGGGCCGCATCCATGGCGCGGCAGTTTTCGCAACCGCACAGCCGGTAGATGTCGTCCATGGCCAGCGAGAAGCTGTTGTGTTCCGGGTGCGCGTCAAGATACTCCCGCGCCGCTTCCACCGTAATCCGCACGACCTCTGGATTGCTGACGCACGGACGCCAGTTCCGATATCCCTCGGGCGGAATCCATCGGTTGTCGTCGATCAACGGGTAGTATTCCGGGTGGCTCTCCGCGTATTTCTCCGGGTCGAAGATGGTGTGTAGATGATTCTGCATATTGCGGAAAGGAACCGGTGGAATACAGACGGCTTTGTTGCGCAGGTTCCAGTCCCTCCAGGACCGCACCCACGCGTGCCCTGACCACACCCGCGGCGACCAATCGGGCGTCACCACGCGGCTTCTCACGTCCAGCACCAGCTTGCCCGCCGTGCCCTCCGGCACGTATTCCCATAGGTCACCGGGTGCAAACCACCTTACGCCCAAGTCGTCTTCAATGCACGACACCACCGCGAAGGCCGTTGCTGGGGGATGGTTTCCCGTCAGGAACAGACTGCCGTTCTTCACGTGAATGGCGTAGGTTTCCGGATTGGCGTCAGCCGGAGGCAGCGCCGCCGCC
>JAAEQP010000189.1 GCA_024231375.1 bacterium
CGTCGTGTTCGAGGACGACACCATCGCCACCGTGTTCGCGTCGGACATCATCCTCGGCGGCATTCACAACTGGCTCGAAGTGGCGGCCAACAACCACCGCACCGTCTGCAATATCAATCCGAATACGGCCATGCAGACCTACAATCCCCTTGACGCCAACTTCGACGACGTCTACACGGTCGAGAAGATCGGCACCAAGCAGGGATGGACCAACATGCCGCCCGACGAGGACTGGTTCACCGGCTACCCACAGGAGATCGAGGCCTTCTACCGGACCGTGGCCTACGGCGACCCCGTGGAGAGCGACAGCGGCTTGGCCGCCGACACCATCTCCACGATCTACAGCGCCTACGTCTCGGCTGAGCAGAAAGGCGCCGAGGTCGCGGTCAGAGCCTACTGACCATGTCTGCTATCTGGCCGCCACGCGCACCGTGGCGATGCCGTAAGCGGGTAGGTTGATCGACCCGTCTACGCGCTCGCCCTTGGTCTCGAAGAGGTCGCTCATCCACGCCTTGGCGGGCTCGCCGCCGGCGTCGGTGATCGTGACCGATTCGGGGCGGCCCGATGCACCGAACAACCGCACGATCCAGGCCTTCCCGTCGTCGCTGGGTTTGAGCATCGTCGCCACGACGCCCTTGGGCGCGATCCGAAGTGCCGGCGCCGACCCCTTCTCGTCAGTGGCGGCGCGAACGATCAAGGGTTGACTGCGCTCCGTGCCGAATCGCGTCGCCGCAGCCGCATCAAACCGGGCATGGGGCTGCAACGCGTATCGGAACGTGGTCGGACCGTCCTGGGAGGCCTTGTAGTTGGTCTCCCAGTAGTTGTTCATCACGTAGGAGTAGATGGTCTGCGTGGGCTCCAAGCGCTCGATCCACCCCACCGCCCGCGGGTCGCACGTGATGCGTCCGAGTTCGATGAGGGGCGCATCCACCGTGGCCCACGTGACGCCGAAGTCCTGGTTCGACACGTCAACCCACCGCTGCACCGTGAAATAGTTCTTGCACGATCCCGGAAGCTGGTCGGCCTCCGGACGCACCACGGCCCACGGGGTGTCCATGCGGACCACGCCGTTCGGCACGTCAAACGGGAAGGCCAGATGCACGGCCTCCTGCCTATAGACATTCTCTTTGTCGAGGGTCGTGATGAGATCGATTCGATCCAGACCGGCGTAGACGCGCACCTCGCGCGTGACCGACCGGCAACCCGGCGCCGCGCATTCGGTCACAATCGACGCCACGAGAGGTCCTTCCTCGACCACACGCACCGTGACCGGACCGTTCCGTTTCGGGCTGTCCGGCGACCGCCCTTCCACGTACAGGTAGTCGTTGAGTCCAGGTCCCGCGGCATCATCGACAAGGTTGTGGCGTAGGTCGGCATGCGTGACCTTGGACACCGCGCCCGTCTCAGCGTCGATCTCCACCGTGACGAGGCCGTTGGTCAGACGCCCGTCGGCGCTGCACGCAGCGGCGTCAAGGGACCGCTCCGAGCCCGACATCGCCTTGTGCAGATCGAAAACAACGCTGGCAAAGGGCGGAACGTCCTTTGCCAGGAACGCCAAGGCGCCCGAGGACAGCCGCTGGCACGCTACCGGTTCGCCGTCACGCGTGACGGAATTCCAGCGGTTCTCGGCATCGGGCCACTCCACCACATCGGTCCGCGACCACGACGTGGTGTTGAGAATCTCGACGCGGGACGATGCGGCGGCGGCGTCCGCGTCCAGGGCGCGCTCGAGGAGCGCCTGCGACTGCCGTTCGGCCTCCAGCGCAAAGGCTTGTTTGATGGCCCATTGCTGCTTGGCGAAGTCGCCTTCGGGCTCGCTGATGCTGTTGTGAGCGCCCCAGGTGTGCTCGTTGTACAACAGTACCTCGCGCCACGCTGCCTGGAACGCGGCGGCGTCGTAGTTGTCCGCGTCGCCCTGACATGCCCACACGGCGTTCGCCTGTACCAGACGTTCCGCGGCCGCACGGGCCAGCGCCGTTTCGCGTGCCGACGATGCCGCGCCGTCCTCCCAATAGGGCGTGAAGTCGCCCGTGACCGATGGCACGATGTCTGCGTACTGGGCCTCGAAATCGCGGAACATCTCGCTCGTCGTGGCAATGAGAAGCTTGGGATAGGCGTACTTCTCGTTCCAGGCCCGAACGAATGCCGGCAGGTTCGTGTCGGGCGGGCCGTTGTCCCCGCCGATGTTGTACCGCACCTGGACGATGTCGTACGGATAAGCGTCGCGATCCAGATCCTGCAAATACCCCAGGATCTTGTTCCCGTCCTTGATGGGACCACGGTGATACCAGGAGTAGGCCTTGGCCGCCACCCAGCACAACACCTTCTCCTGGCCCGAGGGCGACACCCAGTAGAAAGGCCGATCGCCCCAAGCCGATAGCGTGAATCCGATGCGATGGCCCGCGTTCGGGCCGATGGACAGGTATTTCACGCCGCTCTGGGCCAAGGTCGGCACAATGCCCCACGTGTATCCCGGCACATCGGTGATCATGGCCGAATCGATGACCAGATTGTGTTCCGTCGCCATGCGCCGTGCACACCCGGTCAGTTCGAGCAGTTCCTCCGGGCGGCACAGCGCTGTCAATTCGTTGCCATACAAGGCGTCGAGGCCGATGGAACCGTCTTCGATTGCCGCAAAAAACGCCTTGTGCTGCTCGGGGCTGGCCTGATTCAGGTAGCTGTCTACCGCCCAGAGACCCTCCGGACTCCACTTAAACCGGCTACCAGGCGGGTTCTCGGCCGTCGCCAAGGCCAGCTCCACAGCCTGGTCGAGGAACTCCCATTGCTTCTTCTCCACGTCGCTCTGAACATGGGTGTAGCCAATATCGAGATGCGTGTGATGCAGCAAGTACACCACCCACTTGCGCACCGGGTCTAGACGCACCACCTGCTCGGCCACCGTCTTCCCGCCAACCGCGATGCGGACAGGCACCTTCCTCGGCGCATCGACAGCCGGCACCGACACCTCCACCTGCTGCACACCCGGCGTCAGCGATACCGTGACCGTTGGGCCGTCTCCTGCCGCAAGCTGGGCTTCAGTTTCCGGACCCACATGCCGCAGATCCATCCGCACCGTCTGCATCAACCGGCCGTCCTGTTCGAGAAGCACGGGAGCGCTGGTGGTGCGCGTGATCACGGTTTCGTTCGCGAGTGGTCCAAGTTGGGCCCGGCGCGGCGCAACGAACGACACAGCATCGTACAGCACCCAACTACCCGACGCCGTGGTGATCCTGAGTTCATTGTTGCCGCGCACAAGCGCGTCAGCGGGAAACTCCAAATCCACGACATGCTCCTTGCCCTTCGCAAGATCGCCCGAGATGGACGCATCGCCCCCGCCTCTGGGCAGCGTCAGTCGGTGTTCCACGCCGTTCAGCGTGATCAGGAGCTTGGGTGGCCCGCCGGAATGGGTGTCCACGAAATCCAGGTGCAACGTGCAAACGCCTGAGGAAGGTGCCTTCTTCAGACCGAACAGCACCGTGAACGTGTGAGGCCGTGTGCCCGCCCAATCGTCGGAGGGTCCCGGATGGACGTAGGGCCAGTCGCGGGCCGGGTCTGAATGCCCCACCACGAAGACCGGATCCGCGTCGTAGCGACCATGGCCGTCCGGGGCCAACGCAAGGTCCCGCGTATCATTATCCGCAGCGCCGATGGACCACAGAGGTTCCTGCGCGCGCGCTCCCAGAGCAAGCGCGACCAGTATCACGCCAATCCCAACACAACGTAGAACGTTCATCGGATGGTTCCTTCCTAGGCCAATCTTCGTGACAATTCCCAAGCACCTGCATCGACTATAGCCCACCGCCCGATCACTGGGCAATCTCCTTTTAAATGGGGACAGGCACCGTTTATTTGACATGGCGTGTGGCTGCTGGTAGCGTGTAGGCTGTCGTAGGATCACATGACCGGTGACGAGACCAAGTAAGGGGTGACAGTGGAGCCGTTGAAGAAGTCACATTTGCGCGAAAACAGAAGCGACAAACGGGGACTGCCAAGCTCTTGCGTCCCATTATTGACCTTCCCAGGGCAACAATGGGTGGCTGTCCCCCGCTTATCGCGGGCTAGGCGCCAGGGTCGCGACTTCTTCACAATCCCCACTGTCACCCCATTTGGCGTGGAAAGGCAGCAGGGAGGGTGGATGCATGCCAAGACTCGCGCGAATCGTTGTTCCTGGAGTCGCGCACCACGTGACCCAGCGGGGGAACAATCAGCAGAATGTGTTCTTCGTGGATGACGACCGCCGAGCGTATCTCGACCTCCTGTGCGTTCAGGGCGAGCAGTACGGCTTTCGACTCGACGGCTACTGCCTGATGTCGAACCATATCCATTTGGTTGGCACACCGGCTGAGGAGAACTCGTTGGCAAAGGCCATCGGGCGGACGCACGTCATGTACTCGCAGTACCTGAACAGAATGCACGGACGTAGCGGCCATCTGTGGCAGAATCGATTCTATTCGTGCCCCATGGACGACGACCACACACTGAACGCCTTGTCCTACGTGGAGCTGAATCCGGTGCGGGCAGGGTTGGTGAAGAAGCCGTGGGACTACCCATGGTCGAGCGCGGCCGTCCACTGCGGGGTGGATGAGGGTTCGCCGTACCTGGACGTGAAGGCTTGGCGTCGACGCATCCCAACTGCGGAGTGGAAGGGAACGTTGAAGGAGATCGCGGGCGACAAGGCCGCGCAGACTGCCGTACAGCGCAACACACGCACGGGCCGTCCCTTGGGCAGCGACAGCTTCCTGAGCAAGATCGAACGCAAGGTGGGTCGGCGCGTTCGCGCGCTGCCGGTCGGTCGACAGAAGGGATGGCGAAAGAAGAAGGAAACCGGACCAAATGAAGGGTGACTGTCCCTATTTAAGGAGAGGCTTATGACGGGTCTGATGACAACGGCAGCCGTGCTCCTATGCGCGAACGCGGGTGCGGAACGGTTGACGGTGGACGACTTCACGTTCGAAGGACCGCTGGGGTCCCAGGGAACCACGATCAGTGAAGTCGGTGAGAACCATTTCGAGGTGGCCCTCGGCCACGCGCCAACGCACCCGGATTGGAATAACAAGCTCCAGTTCACGATTCTGCGGCATGCGAAAGGCAACCAACTCACGCTGGATGTCGTGTTCAAGACAGGCACCGGCTCCCACTACGCGCTGAACGAATCCTCACATTCCTTTTCCTATGACGTCGTGAACTGGCACCCCATCCACTGGGAAAATGGAAAAGCGGAGTCATGGGAACGCGACAGGCTGGTCTTCCCCGTCTTCGAGGAAGACACCGTCTACGTGGGGCATCAGGTGCCCATGTCGTACGAGGATGTTGTGAGGCTGGTGGAGGGGTGGCGCGAAAACCCCTTCGTGAAGGTCCACGTACTGGGTCAATCACTGGAGGGTCGCGACATCTACCGGTTGGAGGTGACCGACCCCGACAGCCCGCATCCCCGGTCGAAACGGTGGGTGCATTACGCCGCGAACCAGCATCCGGGCGAGCACAGTTCCCAGTGGCGGATGGTGGGCATGATCGACTGGCTACTAACCGACGAAGGCCGTGACTGCCTGCAACGAAGCGTATGCCACTTCATCGTGATGATGAGCCCCGACGCGCCGTCGAAGGGATGGTACCGCGTAAACAAGCAGGGCTACGACATGAACCGCACCTACCTGGCCGGTGGCGCCGACAAGGCCACCCAGGCACACGAGGCGTACATCGCGCAGCACGACCTGGAGGCGCTGATGGCGTCGGACGCACCCCCCACGACGGCGTGGAGCATCCACACGTGGGGCGGGCTCGTGGATCCGCGCATCATCCCCGGACCCGAGATGGGCGATATGGTGGGCACATGGACCGAGTTCGCGGCGACCCTTGCAAAGAACGACACCGGAGGGTTGTTCAAGGCCATGGAAGAATGGCCCTGCAAGGAGAAGAGCGCCACCCAATGGACCGAAGGCACCCACATCCAGTTCGGCGTCACGTCGGTACTGTGCGAGGGAGCAGGCGCTATCTACACGAAGGAAGAGAACGTGGCGTCCGGCGCGACGCTGATGGAAACAATCGCCGAGCACTATAAGGGCATC
>JAAEQP010000190.1 GCA_024231375.1 bacterium
CGGGCCGAGGGGAGAGGGCACACGTCATGGGCACACCCAATGCCGTCATGTTAGTCACGCGCGAGATGGAAGCAGCCTGTTTCGCCGAAGCCGATATCGATCGTATTGCGGCCGTCACAAGGCTGCGCCGCGCCACGCGCGACGAGATGACCGAGGAAACCCAGCTTGAAGACATGACGGGTGCGGACATTACTCTGACGGGGTGGGGGACGTTGGCGATCTCGGACGCTATGCTCGACGCCGCGCCGGGATTGAAACTGATGTGCCATAGCGCGGGGTCCATCAAGCACTTGGTGTCGGACGAATTCGTCGAACGAGGCGTCCGCGTGTGTTCGGCCCGGTACGCGTTGGCGACGGGTGTCGCGGAATTCGCGTTTGGTCTGATGCTCACGTCCATGAAAGGCACGTTTCAGTACCATGCCGCCACCTTGACCGGCGAATGGGACCGGGAACGGCATTTCGGAAAGGTCTGTGAACCCCACAACGCCACCGTCGGCATCGTGGGCGCGAGTTGCGTGGGCCGGAAGATGATCGATTGGTGCAAACTGCTCGATCTCAAGGCCCTGTTGCTCTACGACCCGTACGTGTCCGCCGAGAAAGCCGCCGCCACGGGCGTGGAGAAGGCGGAGCTGGACGACCTCATGCGCCGGTCGGATGTGGTGTCGTTGCACACGCCCAACACCGACGAGTGCCATCACCTCATCAACGCCGAGCGCCTCGCCATGATGCGCGACGATGCCATCTTCATCAACACCGCCCGGGGCGGCTGCGTCGATGAACCCGCGTTGATTGCCGAGTTGGAGAAGGGCCGCCTCTTCGCCTGCATTGACGTGACCGACCCCGAACCGCCGGAAGCCGACAACCCCTTGTACGCCCTCCCGAACTGTGTGCTGACGCCCCACGTCGCCGGCAGCATCAAACAGAACCGCCAACGCCAAGGGCATCTCGTCACGGAGCAGGTCGAGGCCTTTGTAAGAGGTGAAGACCCGTTTGAGGAGATTGATTTGGGGCTGCTGGAGCGGTTTGCGTAGAGGGGAGCAGCACCGACGGGAGGGGCGCGGTCTATGAGCGGGCGGAAACGGTTTCGACGGAGACACATAATCACACTTGCCGCGGTCAGTGTGCTGTTCGCCATATTCCTTGCATATCAAGGAGGGCTCTTCCCCAGTGTCCAGGAGGTGCGGGCGAATCGTCGCATTCTGGAAATGCGCGTTCTGGGAACCGGCGCGGTCTCGTATGATACTGCGGAAGTAGCGCTTCTCACGGCACCTGTGCGAAAGGCTCTCAAGTATGAGGAGGAGATTCGCGGCCTCGACCGAGGGGCTATGTCGGCCGAAGAATACGCGGGAGTATGCCATCGGTTTCGGCAGCCGATGATCGAGTCGCTCCTTTCCGCTCTTCGTGCCTACGACGAATACCCCGGTGTGGCCGAACGGCACTCCCAGAGCCTAGAAGACAAGGCAGTGGGGCGGCCCCAGGTCCTCGCGAGACTGGCCCGGTGCTACGATGAAGAAGCGGACTACTTCGCCTCGCTTGGCAATATCCCCAAGCAACAGCAGGCGAGCGAGGCCGTGGTGCGTTGGCTTGAGGAGTTCTACAAGTACGATCCAAGTGATGATTGGAGCGCCTGGGAAGCGACCGCCGCACCGCGGTTCATCAAGCATGCGGCGAAGAGTCCGGAGGAGGCGCTGGAATATGCCAAGGCGCTGAGCGCACGGCGCGCGAAGAACTATGGCTTGGTAAACTACCTCGAATTTGAGGCCCGCGATCTTGTGTTGCAGCACGGTCGCCAGGAGATATGCATCGAATTCGTCGAGTTCACTCAGAGTCTCATGCGGGAGTGGTTTCCCGACGAGTACCGGGAGAGTGCCAATTACCCGCGGCTCATCCTGACGAAGGCTAGGAGTCTTGCGATGATGGAGCGATACGCCGAAGCGAAAGCCCTGGTCGCCGAACTGGAAGGCGTGCAGATGGATGAGTGGAGCCGCGAGACGTGGGAACGTCTCTCGGGGCGGGAAGCCTCAAGTCGGGAGCAGCGGTCAGACGCGTCAGACGGGACGTGATTGCTGAAGGGTGTACTCCGTCGTCCCTACGGGACTTGCTGATAGGGAGGCGGGTGATCCCAGGACTCCGCTGCGCCCCGTCCTGGGCTATCTTCGGGGCGTCCCTCCGGGACTCCTGTTGAGAGGATGGCGCGGATCCCCGCATTGAAATGCGTGGCTAAGCTCGGTGCGTCCCTGACGGGACGCTCAAGGGCGTCGCGTTGCGAGAAGCCATCTCGCAGGTTTTGCAGTAGTTTCGTTGCTTGGTGCTCTGGACCGATCCCGAAGCACAGGTACCTCGGCCAGAGATGTGCCTGTCTCCTTGCATGAAACCTTTCGTCACCTTCCTCCCCCCCGGCAACACGCCGGGCCGATCTTATAGGGGAGGGCCGCATACAATGGACGTGCCATGGAACAAGCGCCGGGCGCGGAACAGGTTGGGGAAGTTGGGTTTTGGCGGGGAGGATGCGCGGACGTGGACGGCGTTGCAGGAGCGGGCGGCGTTTGCGAATATGTTCATGGAGGACGCGGCGGGCCGGCCGTGGGAGGTGCGGGACTATCAGCGGGCGTCGTTGGAATCGTGTGCGGACCGGAAGGTGCATTGCGACGGGCGGGACGTGGGCAAGACGTCGGAAATCGAGATTTTGGCGGCGTGGGCGGCGGCGACGCAGGCGAACAGCGAGATGTTGGTCGCGACGCAGTGCGAGAATCATCTGTTTCCGTTGATGCAACGGTTGGCGCGGCGGTTCCAGACGACGCAGTTCATGGAAACGAAGCTGGTGGAGTTCAAGCGGTCGCCGTCGTGGATTTTCCGGTTCAACAACGGGTTCATCCTGTGGGGGCGCATCGCGGGACCGCATGGCATGAATTTCCAGGGACTCCATGTGGACTGGCAGATTGTGGACGAGGCCCAGGAGATGACGGAGACGGGCTGGGGCGAGCTGTACCAGGCGTTGAACGGCGACGGGCGGCGTTGGGTGTACGGGGTGCCGAACGGGTTGCGCAACACGTTCTACCGGATGTCGCAGCTCGGAAGAGCGGAGCACTACAACTGGCCGTCCATGAAGAATCCCGAGTATTCACGCGCGAAGGATTTGGAACTGACGGTGTTGTACGGCGGACGGAAGTCGCCGGGTTACACCCATCGCGTGCTGGGGATGCACGGCGCGCCGGCCCATGCGGTGTTCAACCTGGACGACTATCTGGCGTGCGTGTCGGAGGCGGTGGATTTCTACGACTGTTCCATCGGGGAAGGCGACCCGTTCAGCGTGCCGGGGCACGTGATGCCGGGCGACCACTATCTGGGGTGCGACCTGGGGTATGCGCGGGACCCGAGCGAGTTCGTGGTGTACCGGTCGGACCCGCCGCATCTGGTCAACGTGTTGCGCGTCCATCTGCACGGCGTGAACTATGCGCGGCAGCAGGAGGTCATCACGGAACTGGACGCGGCCTACGACTTTCGCCGCATCGGCATCGACTGCGGCAACAACGGGCGGGCCGTGGCCCACAATCTGATGGCCCAAGGCCCGGAATGGTGCGACAAGGTGGCGGCCATCGAGTTCGGCGCGAACATCGAGTTGGAACCCTTGCCCGACGGACGCCCCAACCGGCGACAGGCCAAACGATTCATGACGGAATTGATCGAACGGCGCATGGCGGAACGGGCGCTGGTGTTTCCGCGATCGGCCGACCGGGAATCGCAATACGCGTCGCACACGTACACGGTGGGGGTGAATGGCGGCATCGTGTATGACA
>JAAEQP010000191.1 GCA_024231375.1 bacterium
CGCGTCACGGGATGCTCCGCGTCCGCCACCTGAAGCGCGAAATCCACGTCATGCAGATACGTGGACGCAGGACATTCCTTGCCCGCGATGGTCTCCGGCTTCTGTATGTACTTCCCGCCGATGAGCTGGTGGAACTTGGGCCACTTGTCGAACGCGCCGATTGTGTGGTGCAACGCCACCAGTCCCACACCTCGATCCAGCAAGGCCAACAGATTCTTCCGCCGTTTCTCCGAGATCTTCTGGGTCATCGCGTAAAACACGATAACGTCGTAATCCCAACCGTCGATGCTCTCGAAGAGTTCACTGTCGTCCTTCTGATGCTTGTGGACGAATTCGATGCCGGGTTGCTCCTTGAACATGGCCAGAAACGGCTTCTCGTCGAAACTGTGTCCGCCGGTCACGACGACAGCACGCAACGGACGGTCAGTGACGGCAGTGGACTGGTCGGTCTCGGCGGAGAACGCAGTAGTGGCGCAGACGGTGAACGCGAGAGCGATGAATAGGGCGCGAGCCATGATGTCATCCTCGTGGTTGTCCCGATGGGCGGGAGGAACGATGTGTGTTGAGGTGATTATGCGCGATCGGCGCGAGGGCGGGCAAGGTGAGCTTGAGTGGATGGGACCCGGATTGGTGCGTGCTCGTTGGACCTTCGGTCCGCCTCGACACACCCTACGAAGAACACACCATCTTCGGTAGGGTCGCGCTCCGCCGCGACCGTCGTGAGACGGCTACCGGACACACCAATCCGTCATCCTGAACGAAGTGAAGGATCTCGTTCATCCGGCGACTGCCCCGTAGTGTGAGATGCTTCGCTAGCGCTCAGCATGACCGCAGGATACAGTGGGTTTCCAACGAGCGAACGCCCCGCCGCCAGTTCTTCGTAGGGTGTGTCAAGGTCCGCCGCAGGCGGGGCGAGCACGCACCATTCTGACTGAACGGAAGAACCCGGAGGGTTCGACAATCAGAGCCCGGGGTTGCCGGTCGGGTCCGCAGGAGCCGACTGGCTACCCCGGGAACACACGGCCCCCTCTTCCAGAACCCGGAGGGTTCGACAGCCGGAGTGTCCAACCGTGCCGGGTTGATGGAGCGCAGCGTACGGCGGACTTGGCCTGCTTCCAGCCCATCCCCAGACCTCAATTCGGCCCGGTAGTGGAACCAGCGACGCTCGAACGGGCATTCTATGAGGGAGCCGGACCGACAGATGGTTCAGGAAGTCTCCCCGGTCGGCATCAGAAGTAACCCCCGAGAGGAGCACCGTATGACCAACCTGAAGCGCGTGTCAGTAGCGATTGTCCTCGTGCTCACGGCGTGGAGAACCCACGGTGCGGAAGAGCCCCCTGCTGTCGTTCCTGTGGTACCGGACCTTGCAGCGCTCCAGGAAACCACCCTCAAACTGTGCGCCGATGCGCGCGGGGGAGTCGGAGGAGTCGAGCGTGTCGAGTTCGTGACCATCCAGCGAGAGGAATATCTGCTGCCTGGGAAGGAACTCTTGTGGGAGCGACCCACCTATGTTGTCAACGTTCACGAACGCGCCAACTGGTACAAGGCGTCTGCACAGCACATCCTCGTACTTGAACCGGACGAGACAGGCTTCAAACCGGCCTTCCAGTATATCGGTGGCCGCTGCGAGAGCGGGTTGGGTTTCACGACAAGACACTTTGGCACAACCTACCGGTTTGAGGGGAATGCCGCTAGCTCCGGATACCTTAAGGACCTAGTGGTCGAAGATTATTCGTCAGGCACAGGCTACTCGCAGAAACGGCTCCTCATATTCCACTTTGACCCTGATGCCGGTCGGTTCATGAACGTATTTGATGAACTCATCGCGCTCACGGGTCGCGATCCAGACAGTCTCCAGTATGAGAGCGACGTAGAGTTTCGGCGCACCAGACACCGTCATGAGATAGTGATCACCACAAACTCGTTCAAGGGTGACCGCCCTCACGACGACTCCTACGAGGGCACCGAGGACCACGCGTGCTTGACCAGAGTATACAGGTGGCGCGACGGCCGCTTCAGACTCGACGCGAGTCACAGCGATACGTCCGATCCTTTGCCAAAGGGGTGGATGCCTGGTAAGTGGTACACGGAGTTCCCGATCGAGCAGAATGACGCGACAAAGAAGAATTAGGCAGGATCGGTGCGCCGCCAGTTCTTCGTAGGGTGTGTCAAGGTCCGCCGTAGGCGGGGCGAGCACGCACCATTCCGACTACCCCTCACTCTCCTCCCGCAACTCGTCAAACACCCGCTCTTCGCCCCCGCGATAGATCAGGTTATCGTCCACATGCAGCGTCTCTTCTACGCTCAACGGCAGGAACCGCGCCTCGGCACGGGCATACACCTCGCCGTCGCTGTCCACCAACGCGCCCTTCGTCTGGGCCATCCGCTTCGACGCCTTCACCAACTCCGTCACCACCGTCAACTCGCGGTCCGCGGGCACACGCTTCAGGTAGCGCACCGTCAGTTCACCCGTCATACACATCCGCGTAATCGCGCGGGCCGCCGTCCACCCCATCGTCTCATCGAGAATGGCCGCCACCACCCCGCCATGCACCACGTTGTCGTAGCCGCAATGATGGGGTTCGGGACTCAGCGTGGCCTTCACCACACCGTCCTCCACGTAGAACCGGGTCTGGAGTCCCGCATGGTTGTCCTCACCGCACACGAAGCACGGCGCCGATGTGGGCAGGTAGGTCCGATGGCTTGAAGACGCGTTCATATCCGACTCCTATTCGCAACCGTCACGGGGACCGCACGAAGATCCGGAAGCCGTTCCCTTGTGCCGCACGATAATCGACAGGGCGCTCCGATGCCGCGCAATCCACCGATACACGCTGGGCGCCAGGAAAGCGATTCCCGGGAAACCAAACAACCGGACCAGCCACCGCCAACCCGGGATCAACGCAAGAATGTGGGGCAAGGCCTGTTCCGCCGAGTAGACTCTGCCTTCCACCGACACATACTGCATGGCATCCATACAGGCTTCCTCGGAGATGCCAGGAAACCGCGCGGCCCGATCCTTCGATTGGCACGGCACCAGTTCAATGGAGCCAGAACAGGCCCTACGCTCCACCCATTCGGCGGCACGCGTACACAACGGGCATTGACCATCGTATATGAGGGTTGGCATTTCCATACTCACAGATTCACTGGCTAGCATAACAACCGAGGTTGCCGCGAGTATACCAGAGGGACACGTGGTGGCAGCAAGGCGGGCTTCTGTCATTTGTGGGACCGGCGCCCTCGCCGGTCGCATC
>JAAEQP010000192.1 GCA_024231375.1 bacterium
CGGCGACCCGGACGCCATCGCGGAAGGATTGCGGCAACTGGCCTACGACGACGCGCTACGCGACAGCCTTCGAGTCAAGGGACTTGCCCGCGCGACTGGGTACCGGTGGCCCGACGCCGCGAGTGCCACGATCGCGGCCTATGGACGCGCCACACACGGCACCTGAGTCCTACGCGCGAACGAAACGCTCAATATCTTGGGTTGCATACGGAGCAAACTACAATATAATGTCGTTGGTTCGAATAACCCGTTGGACGGAAAGCACAGCCCTTGAAGATACTTCACGTTTACAAAGACTTCTATCCGCCGGTGCGCGGGGGCATGGAAAAGCATATCGCCTTGAACTGCCGGTACCAGCGACAGTGGGCCGAGGTGTCGGTTCTGTCGTGCAGCCGTTCGCTGCGGACGCAGACGGTTGACCGCGACGGCACACAGGTGAAGGAAGTTGGTGAATGGGGCCGGTTCCAGAGCGCGCCTTTCTCGCCCACATTCCCACTGCACCTGCGTCGGTCGCGGGCCGACGTGGTGGTGGTTCACGTGCCCAACCCCACCGCGGTGGTGGCGTGGCTGGTGGCCCGTCCGCGGGGGAAACTGGTCGTCCGGTACCACAGCGACATCGTGCGGCAAGCGTCCGCGAAGCGGTTCTACGGCCCCATCCAAATGCATTTCCTGCGCCAAGCTGCTATGATTCTGCCCACAAGTGACCAGTACGTAGCGAGTTCGAGCGTGCTCAGCCAACTCCCCGACCGGTGCCAAGTGGTGCCGCTCGGTATCATTCCCGAGGAGTTCAGTAGCCCCGACCCGGAGCGAGTGGCCGGGCTGGCGGACCGATACGGCGGGGAGTACGTGCTGTTCTCCGGTCGACACCGGTACTACAAGGGCCTCGAGTACCTGGTTCGGGCGGCGGGCGCAATCGATGCCCCGGTGGTGATCGCGGGAGACGGACCCGAGCATGAGAGCCTGACTGCGCTTGCCCGCGAATTGAATGTGGACATCGCCTTTCCCGGCGCCTTGTCCCACGACGAATTGGTCGATCATTTGCATGGATGTGCGGTCTTCGCGTTTCCGTCGTGCGAGCGAAGCGAGGCTTTTGGCATCTCCATGATGGAGGCCCAGGCGTGCGGGAAGCCCATTGTGGCCACACGGCTGGGCACGGGGGTGGAGTACGTGAACGTCCACGGCGAGACAGGCCTCAACGTGCCACCCCGCGATCCGCGGGCGTTGGCCGAGGCGATCAACGAACTGCTGGCCGATGCGGATCGACGGCGGCGGATGGGCGAGACGGCGCGGGAGCGGATGTACCGAGATTTCAACGCCGAACACGTGGCCCGCGTCGAGTTCGACCTGTATCGAGGCCTGGTGGAGGAAGGGTAGATGGCGGCTGTCGGCGCCTGACAAGCGTCGCCGCCGCCGAACAGTGCGACTATGGTGAATTGGCTTCTCATATTGATCTACGGGTTCGTCGTGTCCTGCGTGATATCGATAGGGCTGACGGCTCTGGTACTGCACTTGGCCAAGCGCTGGAACGTCGTCGATCATCCCGGCGAGCGCAAAATGCAAAAGCAACCCGTGCCCTTGCTGGGCGGGGTAGCCATCGTCGCCACGTTCTTCCTCATGATCGGCGTACACCTCATCGCCCTGGGCCCGGCCCAACGGCTCGGGATAACGTGGCTCGAATCGAACGTGTCCGATTTCCTTCAGTCGGACGTGAAGTATCGGCTGCTGGGATTCGCCACCGGCGCCCTTCTCATCTTCATCCTGGGTCTGGTCGACGACCTGAGGGCCCTGAAGCCTGAGTACAAACTGGCGGGCCAAATCGTGGCGGCCCTTGTCCTGGTGCTGTCCGGCATCCGGCTCGAGTTCTTCATCCCCGAGATGTTCGGCAACGAGCTGATCGTTACGGTGCTGACCAGTGCCGCTACGGTGTTTTGGATCGTGTTGATAACCAACTCGTTCAACCTGCTGGACAACATGGACGGACTGTCCGCGGGGGTATCCGTAATCGCGGCGCTGTCGTTCTTCCTGTGCCTGTTTCCGCGCGAAGAGTACTTCACCTGCCTGCTGTTGACGATATTCGCAGGATCGGTGGCGGGGTTTCTGTTTCACAACTTCAATCCCGCCCGGATCTACATGGGCGACGCGGGCGCCATGTTCTGCGGATACACACTCGCTACCGTGGCGGTGATCGGCACGTTCTACAGCCCCGACGGCTCGTCGCGGATGGCCGCGGCCGCGCCAATCCTCGCGCTGAGTGTGCCC
>JAAEQP010000193.1 GCA_024231375.1 bacterium
ACCAGGTGCGGGCTCGGGAAGCGCCTGAATATGCGTGCTCAGCGCAGCCGCCAGCTCTTCGTACGTATCGTAGCGGTCATTCGGGTCCTTCGCGGCCATCTTGTTCACTAGATTCTCGACATCGCGCGGAACGGAGGCGCCATACACCTCCATTGCGGGAAGCGGCTCGTTGACGTGCTTATTAAGCAACTCGTAGGGTGTTGATGATTGGAAGGGGGGCTGACCGGTGAGCAGGAAGTAGGCCGTAATACCAAGTGCATAGATGTCTGTCCGATGATCCAGAAGCTCTCCGCGGGCCTGCTCAGGGGACATGAACAGCGGTGTCCCGGAAATCCTGCTCGTGGCTGATAAACGTCCGTCGAACTTGATGGTCTTCGAGAGTCCAAAGTCAGCGACCTTTACGTCGCCGGTCTTGGCCACAAGGATATTCGCGGGTTTGACGTCCCTGTGGATGATCCCCTGCTGATGCGCTGCCGCAAGTCCTTCCGCAGTGTCGCGGATGATCGCCACCGCCCTGCGTATCGCAATAGGGCCTTCGCGTTCGACCAGTGTGTTGAGGGCGCACCCTTCTATGTACTCCATGGCAATGAAGGGAACGCCGTCACGATTGCCTATGGAGTAGATCTGCACAATCCTCGGGTGGTTCACTTTGGCGAGCACCCGCGCCTCGGCCACGAACCTGTCGATGTACCTGTCGTCTTCCAGTCCCTTCAGGAGGGGCTCCTTGATGGCCACGAACCGATGCAACTCTTCGTCATATGCCTTGAATACCGCGGCCATGCCCCCTTGGCCGATCTTGGCCACGATGCGGAAGGGACCTCGATACTCCCAGGGCACTTCCGCGAGGACGGTAGACTCCTGACGTGGGCCGACTGCACCACCGGTCGCCGTCACGTCCAGCACGTAGACGGGAAGCGCGCGACCGCGGCACTCCACGGTGCCTTTGCGGTACCATCGCTCCGTGTTCGCAAGCCGCATCAAGGTGTCTTCACTTGCACAGACCTGCGAGGGTCCCGCCTGTTCCTCCAGGCGGCGCGCCACCGAGACGCGGTCCCCTATGACGGTGTACCGCACATTCGGCTCCGCGCCAAAGCTACCTACCGTCGCGAAACCGGCCTCCACGCCAACCCGCAATGAGAGCTGTCTGCTTGCGAATCGGGCAGAGGCGGTAGTGAGGTCGCCTCTGGCCTCGATCGCGTCCTGCGCGGCCCGCACGGCCCTCTCCGTGTGGTCTTGATAGAAGAACGGGTGGCCGAAATACGCCAGCAAGCGGGATTCGGCGAGCGTGTCCACCGTTCCGCCGTGCCGCCGCACCACGCGGCACATGGTGTCGTAGAACGTCCGTTGCAGTGCGACGGCGTCTTCTGGGTCGGCACCGGTTACCAGCGCATCGAAATCGGCGATGCTCGCCACCAGAATCGTCAGTTCTTTGCGTTCTCCATCGGCATGGAGAAACCCAGGGTTTCTGAGCAGTTCCGCCACCACGGGCTCGGGCATGTGGCGGGCCAAGGCCGTTCGAAGCTGGGCCTTCTCGCGACGCTCAACAGCCACCGACCGTGCTGTCATAAGTATGGCGGCGGCGAACACGACGAACGACGGTTCGACAACGGGCATCACCACGCCGTCGAGCCTAAAGAGCAGGCACCCCAGTGCGACGTAGCATCCCACCAACCCGAGGGAGACGGGTAGACAGATGCGGGGAGACGCGTAGACGGTAGACACGAGGAGGGCGAACAACCCGAGAACACTGAGCAGATGCGACACAGCGGGATGCACGGGCACCAGATACTGCCCCGTGACGATCGTGTTGATGGCGTTGCACAGCACGGTGCTGAGAGGAACTCCGTTCTGGAGGGGTGTGGACCCGATGTCGGTGCCCCCGGTGAACGACGCCGCAACGAGGACCGTCTTGCCCTGCATGCTCGTGCCGATCTTTGATCGACCCGCGTCCGCATCGTCTGCCGCGGCGAGCAAGTCGGCGAAGCTGAAGTGCAGGAATGCTTCCCCCCATCCACCGGCGTAATTGATCAGGAGTTGCCCCTGTCCATCCACCGGTATCACCCAGTCGTCGGCGACGTCTGCCCCATCGCGACTCTCCAGCACAATACCGGTGGCGGTCAGTTTGGCTGTCCCTGCGTCGAGAAGGTCCATTGCGGCCAAGAGGCTCAAGGACGGCAGCACGGCTCCGTCGAGGCCAACAATAAGCGGCGTCCGGCGATTGACGGCGTCGTCGTCAGGAACAAGCGCGATGTGGCCGAGACCTGCCGCGTAGCGTTCGACCCCCTGTAGAAGCGGCAACACGCGGTTCACCTGTAGGAGCCTGACCTGCGTGTCCTCAGCCCCCTGGATGCTTGAACGGGACAGGGCAAACGTCAGTTCGACGGGCATTTGGGGAGCAAGCGCTTGAACGGGTTCACCCTCTTCGGACAGGCCGACCGCAAGCCCTGAAAACACGTTGCCGCAATCTCGGATGGCATCGACAAGCGCCTGGTCATTCTCCGGGTCGGTCTGGGCGGAAAGGAAGCCGTCCAGGACCACCGCTTTCGCCCCAAGCCGCGAGAGGCAGGTAATCACATCGGCCAAATGCTTGCGGGGCCACGGCCACCGTCCGAGTTGCTCGATGCTGGCGTCGTCGATGTCGACGCACATGATCTCGGAGGAGGCCGATGCCGGGGGCGACACGCGATAGCGCAGGTCCAGCGATTTCATCTCAAGCAGGCAGGTGATTGGGTTGAATGCAAAGGCCAGAAGCAGACTCACGGCGGCGAGACAAACGTTGGCGACAAGATTACGCCGGTGATTCGTGTGCCGGAGCGACACGGAACGACGATGGACCGCCATACCTCCAGTACTCCCCATCGGCCGCCGGACACAACGCCAGCCTCGATTCCCCCTGTGAGAACCACCCGACCCGAGTCCAGGAATTCCTGCCGTGCGCCGTCCCGCTGGAGGATGAGCGCGCCTCGGCGTTGCCGCCGACATAATCAAGGCACCGGGCGAGTCTCGGACCGCCCCGGCGCGACGAACGCCGGACCACAGGTTCCGAGCCCTAGCCAGCGAACATTCCGAGGTCGAGTGTATCATGGGCGCGGCGAAACGGCAACGGCTTGAACGGGCAGACCTGATGGCATTGCGTTCGCAGCCTCCCCCCCGGTATAGTCCCCCCACTACCATGAAATCCTCGCGCAACAAATACGGCATGGGCACGGTGACGCGGACCAAGGCCGGCAACTGGCTCGCCACCATCAGCCACCAGAATCGCCGGTACCGGAAGACCCACCCCACGAAGGACGAGGCCCTCGACTGGATGGACCGGCGCCAGGCCGAACTCACCCGCGAGGACCGGACCCTGACCGCCCGGGAAACGCGGGACGCCCTGGACGCGCTCGAGCTGCTGGACGGCCACGGCTCCCTGACCGAGGCCACGCGCTTCTTCCTGCGGCACCACGAGGGCTCCTCCGTCACGGAGCGGACGCTGGCCGAGGCGGTCCAGGAGTTCCTCGAAGAGAAGCGGGTCGCGGGCCGGCGTGAGGCCACGCTACGGTCCTACGGCGACCGGTTGGGGCGATTGGCCCGGGACCAGGGCGACGGACTGGTCAGCGACTTCACCGGCCCGGCCTTCATGGGGTGGCTCAACGCAAACGACATCGGTGGGCTCAACCGCAACAGCTACCTGGGCATCTTCGCCACCTTCTGGCGGTGGTGCGAACGGATGGGGTACGTCAGCGGCCGCAACCCGGCCGACGCCGTCAGCCCGGCCAGCGTCGACCAGGACCTC
>JAAEQP010000194.1 GCA_024231375.1 bacterium
CTGACACGGTTTCGATATAGATGGGAGCAGATGATGAGTGACAACGTCAGAATCTCGAACAGGGTCAAGCAGATGGGTACGTCGGCGATCCACGAGATGACCCGTTTGTCCAAAGATATCGATGATGTGGCGTTCCTGTCCTGGGCGAAGCCTACGTCCGATACGCCCGACCATATCAAGCAGGCTGCGGTTGACGCGATCAGTGGGGGTCTGGTAGGCGGATACTCAGCGCCGCTCGGGCTTCCGGCGCTTCGCGAAGAAATTGCGACCAAACTCACACGAGACAACCACGTTGATGCCAACGCGTCGCAGATTCTCGTGACAGTCGGCGCCGTCGAAGGGTTGGCCGCGGCGGTGATGACTGTCGTTGACCCGGGTGACGAAGTCATCCTGCCGTCACCGACCTACGCCACCCACATTCGCCAGGTGCTCCTCGCGTCGGGGAAGCCCGTCCTCGTTCCCAGTGACGAGGAAAGCGGATTTGTGCTCGACATCGACGGGATCGAGAGGGCGATAACAGCCAAGACAAGAGCGATCATGTTCGCTACGCCAGCCAATCCGACCGGTACCGTGTTCAGCGAGGAACAACTTCGGCACGTGTCGCGGCTTGCCCTGGAGCACAATCTGACGATTATCACTGATGAAGCGTATGAGTACTTCGTCTTCGACGGCAACCAACATTTCAGTATAGCGTCCATTCCGGAGATGAAGAAACATACGATCAGTTGCTACACATTCACGAAGACCTACGCAATGACGGGTTGGCGAGTCGGCTACCTCCATGCGGACGAGGCGCTGATTCCGGAAATCCGGAAGGCGCATATTCCCTTTTCCATTTGTGCGCCTGTTGTGTCCCAATACGCAGCCCTTGGCGCCCTCCAGGGCCCCCAGGACTGCATTGAAGAATTCAGATCGAAGTACGAGGCTGCACGTGACCTGATGTGTGAGCGTCTTGACGGCTTGAGTGCGTTCCTTGATTACCAGAAGCCTGGCGGATCGTATCTCATGTTTCCAAGAGTGCTCACGGAGGACGGGAAGAACGACTCCTTTGCGTTCTGCAAGAGACTTCTGAGAGAAGCGAGGGTGTCGACAACCCCCGGTATTGCTTTTGGGCCAACGGGTGAAGGCCATCTGCGAATGTCGTTCTGCGTACCACATGATACGATAAACGCCGCGTTCGACCGGATGGAACGCTTTTTCAACCAGGGAACGTGAACGAAGGCAGACGCTGCCCCCCTAGCTGCCACGGCGCGCGTGACAGCTAGGGGGTGGGTCAAGTCTGCAAGCCTATTCGAAGTCGTACGCGCCGAGGAGATTGGCGACGTACTGGTTCACGGGCTGGATGCCGTCGGCCTGGTATCGGATGAACTCGACGTGTCCGTCCATGAAGAGAACGTTCGAGCCGCCAGGCACGTGGTTGTAGCCCGAGGGATTGACGCTCAGGCGGTCGAACATGGTGAACAACTCGCTCTGGGCCGTAGCCGTCGCAGCAGGATTGTTGATGTCCGAGATCAAGAAACGCTCGATCCCTTCACGCAACCGATAGACGGTGTCGCCGCCGCCGTTGCCGGCCCCTGGATACGCGGAGATGCCCGCGAAGGTCGGCGGGTCGGACAAATCCACGTCCTTGTCCGACGCCATGTCATCGCCCATGCCCGGGGGCATGCTATTGCCCATGGTGATGGCAAAAGCCGCCCCCATTTGCACCGGCGCGTCTCCGACCACACTGGTCGTCGCCGTAGGAGGCAGGAACCCGGACGCTGCGTCCAACGGTCCGTCCGCTTCGCAGCGGTCGAAGCACCAGCCAAGGTAGTAGTAGCACTCGGCGACCAGATTGATGCCTCGGTTGTCGGTACTGTAAAGCCCCGAACCGGGGAACAACAGGTTGATCTCCCACTCGCCGGTGTCTGGATTCTTGAGGTCGTCCACGGTAATCTCGGCGCTCGACGGGCAGATGAACAGGGCCGGGTCCGTCAGGTACTCGGGGTAGATGTCCAGCACCATGGGCGAGGCCTGGGCGGTCAAGGTGGACCCGCCGCCCACCAGGTCCATCATGGTGACCTGCATTCGGGGCCACTTCTCGCCTTTGCTTTCGTTGGCGAACATCTTGAACACGATGCCCCATTGTTTTAGGTTATTCTGGCAACTGGCGCGCCGGGCAGCTTCACGCGCCCGGGCCAATGCCGGCAGTAGAATCGCCGCCAATATGCCGATGATGGCAATGACGACCAGTAATTCGATCAGTGTGAATCCTCGACGATTCATGACTACTCCTTACATCCTGGCGCGGCGTTGACGTGGACACACGACGGCACACTGCGCCGCCGTCTTGCCGCGAAACGCACACGCATCGACTGGTCGAGAAAGGAATGACACTGCAACTGTCCTCCCGTACGCCGCAAAGGCTGGGATGAGACGCGTTACACGAGAACGAGGTGAGACGGGCAGGACGGTGGAGCGCGGCCGAGCCAGGGCAGTGGTACCGACCCGACAGGGATGGGGTCGCGGTTCCGTTCCGCGCGGGAGCGGGTCAGCAGTGTGACGGCGCCAAGCGCGACGATGAGTCCGCCCGTGGCGGGGGTGAGTACGAGGACGATGAACGGAC
>JAAEQP010000195.1 GCA_024231375.1 bacterium
CCTGTCAAGCCCTCACGTCAAGAACTACTTCTACTGGGGCCGCAACACCGTCAAGGCCTGCAACCAATGGGGCGCCCAATCCCAGGGCGACAAAGGCGGCATCGCCTACCAGTACTTCTACCAATGCAAATTCCTCGACACGCCCGTCGGGGTTGGCCCCGTATGGTACCCCGGCGACGAAGGCCACGGTTTCCGCTCCAACGGCAACGCCCACCACCTCACCTTCGAAGAATGCGAGTTCCGCAACAACGGACGCCTCGGCATTCAACTCATCGGAACCGGCATCGACGCCTTCTTCTTTGACCGGTGCCGCATCACCGGCAACAAAGGCGCCGCCATTCTGGGGCCGTCAGACTACACCGCCCTCGAATGGAACAACTGCACCGTCGAAAACAACGCAAGCGACCGGCTCCCAGAAACAAAACCCTTCGACACCCGTCCCCCAACCGCCTCGTTCGACATCGTTGCCGACGAACAAGGCCAGGCCGCGGGGGAAGCTCGACCGATCGGGCTGACCACACGCGTCGGACAGCCCATTCGCTTCATCAACACGTCCCGCGCAGCCGACGACTCCGCCGAACTCACGGCCGCCCTCTGGGACTTCGACGAAGGCCCCCCACTTTTCCAGAAACTCTCACCGGATGCCGCGACATCCGAACCGCTAGAAGCGCAGCTTGTTCCAACCTGCGCGACAGCGCACACCGAAGAAGCGCAGCTTGTGCCAACGTGCGCGACAGCGCACACCGAAGAAGCGCAGCTTGTTCCAACGTGCGCGACAGCGCACACAGAAGAAGCGCAGCTTGTTCCAACGTGCGCGACGGCGCACACCGAAGAAGCGCAGCTTGTTCCAACGTGCGCG
>JAAEQP010000196.1 GCA_024231375.1 bacterium
AAGATCCTGTAAATGCATCGCATACAGTCAAGATCGGGGATGGGGTCGGCGTTGTGCAGACACGAAAAAGCCGACCTATCCCGACCTACATGGCAAATTCCTGCGCCAGGACATGACGTGAGCGGGGGGACTTGGCGCAAACGCGAAATCCTGCCCGGAAAGCGACGTCAGACCGGCTTGACGTACTTCACGCCCGTGATCCCGAGTACCGCCAGGGATGCCGGGGAGTTTGCGGACACCACGTCGATGGCGCGGATGTCCTTCTCGGGATGGGGGTTCTTCCATTCGCGTATGTACACGCCGAAGTCGCTCCTGCGTGCCCACCATGCGACGAAAGCGTTGGGCAGGTTCTTGGGGTTCCACCAGTCGCCCACGTCGCGGTGGGCCACTACGGGTACGTCGACGTGCGTGCCGTCGGTGAAGCGGACGCGATACGTGGCGATCGTTCCGGCGTCCTTCAACCAATAGGCCGTCTCCAAGAAGTACAGTTTCTCCAGCGCCTGTCTGTGCGGGACCGAGATGCCCGTGAGCCGCTCAGGCAGCCAGGGCAGCTTTCGGCCGCGAAGGACCATGCAGGACCGACCATCGTTCTTCGCC
>JAAEQP010000197.1 GCA_024231375.1 bacterium
ACGCCCGCGGAAATGCCCAGGCCGCCGCTCGTCCACTCGTAGCCTTTGAACCATCCGGCCAGCAGCGACGCGCCCACGGCCAGCACGCACGCCAGCACCAGTACGTATACGGAGAGGAGTGCGTTCCATATGGCTAGCTTGGCCAAGAACACGTCGCTGTTGCCCAAGGGCAACAGGAACAAGAACCGGAACCGGCTTTGGGCGTAGTCGTTGCACACGGCCACAGCCGACGCGATAGCCACGGTGAAAGCGCCCAGGAGCAGAAGGAGCGCCAGGACGGACGTCATCAAGTAGGGCACGGTGACGTCTTGACCAAGCAGGCGGCTTTGGACGGGGATGGCAGCCGTAATGCCGATTCCCGCCGACACAAGCAGGACCACGGGAATCACCCAAAGGCTCATGCTGCGATACAGGACCTTCGTTTCCCATGCCAGGCACGCCCGAAGTCGCCGCGCGACCGGTAGCTTGCGGAGCGGCGATGCGGGTACGCTGACCACTGGGGCGGGGCCCCCTGCAAGTTCATCGTCCTGTTCATGGATGCTGGCCATACGTTCCCGGAATTCATCCGCTCCGAAGGGGACGGGGACGACAGATTCCACACGGCGGTCCGCGTGTACCAAGTCATGCACCACGGCACTCACTTTGCCCGCGGCAACATTGACCAAGTGCGTGCCGCTGCCCTTGTCGGCAACGGACAGCACGTCACGGCCCGACGGCAGGGCATTCAGATCGAAGGGCCCTTCGTCGTCCAACGATATCTCGTAGAGACCGCCCACGTGGGTGTCGAAGGTATCCCAATCCCCCAGGAACAGGGGTTTCCCATGGTCTACGACGAGGACGCGTTCGCCCACTTCGCGGGCCAACGGCAATGAATGGGTCGCAAGCAGCACGGCAGTCGTCCGTCGTGCCCGCGCGGCACGTAACGCGTCGCGCAAGTAGGTCACGCCTTCCGCGTCCAGTTCGGCCGTGGGGTCGTCGAGTACGAGGAGGTCCGGGTCCGCCATGAACGCGCACGCCAAGGCCACGCGCTTCCGCATGCCCGACGAGCAGACGGCCAAGTGCTTCCTTTCGTGGCCAACCAGCCCGAACTCGGTCAACGCCTGGGCGCAGGCTTCCCGTCGGGACTGACCGTCGCGGCGGCGCAATGCGGCTGCGAGGCGAAAATGGTCGCGAATGGTGAGGTTCTCGTAGAACGAGGGCGTGCCCAGCAGCGCCCCGATTCGGGGCAACCGGTCAAGGGGACGTCGTTGCACCGGCCCGCCCAGCACGTGGACCGTGCCCTCGGCCGCGCGGAACATACCCATCACGCAACGGAGCAGGCTCGTCTTACCCGCCCCGTTGTGACCGAGGATCGCCACGTGCTCGCCATGGGATACGCCCAAGTCGACGCCGTCGAGGATGGTCGTCGAATTGGCGCAAACGCCAAGCCCCGACACCACCACCGACAACCCTGGATCCTTCGCCTCGTTCATCGCCCCCCCTTCATCCTTGGTCATCAGTCGGTCCACCGTACCAGATGCCACGCCCGCGGCATCCATTCGTCCTCATCAAAGCCCTCAGCGCCCTCGGGCACGCTCTCCACCAGAATAGCGGTCCCATCGCCTTGGCCAGCATCGACAGGCGTCAGGCTCAGGACGTTGGATGCCACCGGTATCTCGACGCGATCCTTCGGACGAATCCGGCCCTTGCGGCTTTCCAGGAAAAGCACCGTCACTTCCCCGTCCGCGCTGGGCCACACCAGGTCGCCGGTGCCGTCGCCGTCTATGTCCACGTCCGCCAACAACACCTTCTCCAACGTGCGGAACTTGTCGTAGAAATGCCCGAACTGTTCCGCGAAATCCCAGCAACTCACTTGCATTGAGACAGACCGCGACACCTGCGCCCAGGACTTCCCGTCTTTCTGGACGGCCAGGAAACGGCCCGACAACTCTACCGACCCGAAGCCCATTTTGAGCACCATGTCGATGGCCTTGCGCAGAGGCGGCACGTCGATGGCGAACACCTCTGAGATGCCGTCTTTATCGATATCCGTCAGCCGCGGCGGAATCATGCAGCGATCGAATGTGAGAGGAGGCATGACATCGCCGCGGTTCGACCACTGCACAGACGCCTCGGCCGTGGTGTCCTTCCAGATGCTCTGGATGACCGCCACGCCGGGTTCCCTGGTCGCGGACACGCGGCACTCGGTCACGTGGCGGAACATCAGGGCATAGCCCACGCCAGGCCTGAGATCTTCGACAAGTTCGAGCCATTGCGCTTCGTCAAACACACCGCGGGCGGTCTGGGCGTATATGTATTGGGAGACGACGAGATCGGGAAAGGGTAATTCCACCACGGGCTCCATCCACGTCTCGTCCGACGTGAATCCTCTGATGGGAAAGGTGGCGTGCGTTGTGGCGTACGACGATGTCCACAGCAGCGTGCGATCACCGCACGTGATCGGGCCGGTATGGCTCAGCTCGCCATCGGGTTCCTGCAAGTAGACTTCGGCGGACGTGGTGGCGAAAACGAGCAGGTCTTCCAGCCCATCGCCATCGACGTCCAAGGTCCAGTCAACCACGTCATGCGCGACGTCGCCCAGCAGCTCGCGGTCCATCAGTTGTCCCGGACGAGCGAGTGGGGTCACCTCCCCGAGCGCGGATGCGCGGAGGCTGACTTCGTCGATGCCGTCCTCTCCCAAGGCCAGGAGACGCGGGGCGCGGTCTTCGCCGGCCATGAACGTGACGAGCAGATAGGAGTCGGGCAAGGGAACCCGTTCCACAGATGCCTGCGGCGGCGCGGCGCCATCCGGTACGCCGATCAGGTAGATGGCGTGCGGTTCGCTGTCGAAGAACACCCACCCGTGACGACTTCCCAAGTCGCCTCGCAACGGTCCGGCCGCGTACCTCCCGCCCCTCAGACGCTGGGCGAACGCATCGGGGAACGGGTAGCGAGCGGGAGTACGGGTTGCGTCACCCAGAATCGTCAAGGCCTCCGCGGCAAGAAGCGCGCGCGGACTTTCGTCCACAGTGTCACGTTGCCAGGACGCGAGGTGCTCACCGAGAGACACCACGTTAACCTCCGCTCCAACCTGTAGAACTGCGAGACATGTGACGGCTATGGCGCAGTACCTCATCGCAATACCTCTCGGGGGATGATGACCGTACGCGTCCTCTGATCGTCGCTCCTCCACTCCCATCCCTTCCACGTGATGAGGGCCTGCGCGCCCCGGAAATCGCACGCGAGAAGACCTCGGTACTCCGGCACTTCGATACGCGTCATGCGCCGATGGTCGAAGGGTTTCTTGGCCTTCGGGTCATTGAAGACGATGCCTATCTCGGTGTCGGATAGTAGAAACGCCAAGTCGAGCAACCCATCCCCGTTCACGTCGCCGTAGTCGACGCGCCACCAGGACCATTCCCCGTCGCCCGACACGATTTGGGGGCGCCCCTTGGTCGGGTCGTATACCTGACGCGTCTTCAGGTCCAGTGTGTTCCGTTGGTGATACCCACCCCGAGACTTGTCGAAGAACCAGATGGTATAGACGAGGTCGACTTTGCCCTTCATGTGCATGCCCTGAAGCACGCGCCGAATGTCCAACGCCGGCCGGAATGTCACCAGGTCGAGCGCCCCGTCGCCGTTCAGGTCCGCGAGCCCGCCGTCGCCGATGTAGGCCCAGCAGTGGGCTACGAGCCCCTTTTCCTCCGTCGTACCCGCGAGTGTGAAACGCACTTCCGAAGTGGGCCCTGTGGTCGTCAATGCGCCTCGCCAGCGGAGGATCTCGTCCCGTCCGTCGCCGTTTAGGTCAACCAGCCAGGCTTGGTGATCGCTGTTCTGGGTGGATTCCGAATCGAAGACGAAACGCTGTCGCAGGAGGCGATAGGACACCGGGGCCCACGCGAACTCCGTCGAATCGACACAGGGGACCACGTCTCCCCGAAGGCGGATATCGGGTTCAGCGACGGCTTCCAGGGAGAAAGCCTCGTCCGTTCTACGCAGGGCATAGTGCGACGCTTCCGCTTCCGCGTCGGCCAGTACCAGGCACATCCCGCCCTCGTGGAAGGGATTCATACCAGGACGGAGGATGAGGTCGTACAGCCTGATCTGCTTCCAGAGAGCGGGAATCCGACTGCGCTGCCGGGTGGCGGTATCGCCCCCGCGGTGTCGGTCGATCCGCTGGCCGCCATCTGGAATCGCAAGAGTTTGGTGGTGGATGGCGCCTGCGCCGTCGCGTACGCCTACAGTCAGCGTGCGTTCGGAAGGCAACAGGATCTCATCCCGTCCGTCGCCGTCGAGGTCGCGGAGGAACCGCGCCCCACCGTGCAGTGACGACAACCGCGAACCATCCGACAAGCGAATCCAAGGAGCATACACGGTGGATGTCCCCTCGTGCTCGCGCCATTCGAAGGGCGCGTCGGTGACGAGAGATGTGAAGATCTTGGATTTGGTGAGCGCAACGGCATGGAGATCCGGGCCGGGCCCAATCCGTCCGAAGTCCAGCGCCTGGCTGTCTTTGGGTAGCATGGTGAGCGTGAATTGAAGCTTGTCAGCGGCGACCCTGAACAGGCGCAACGCAATGCCGTGGTAGACAGCCAACCGGGGCTGTCCGTTGACCGTCAACAGGCGCAGAATCCATGGATAGGCGCCCGCCTCGTACCGCGCCGTGAGACCGGTCGACGTCTCCACGTCAATCAGCGTGAAGATGAGCTCGAACCCTCTTCCTCCCTCATCTCCTTCCTCGGCCTCGTCCTGTTCCTCTGCGCCTGCGCCCTCATCCTCTTCGTCCGATTCGATCCTGCGCCGCTCGACCCAGAGGATGTCTTCGGCCGGGCCGCCCACGAAGTTCGCCCGGAACGGTTCGCCCAGAATATCGCGGAACAGGACGGTTCCGTCGACTTCGATCGGGGTCAGCTTCTCCCAGGAAATGGTTTCCGGCTCGCTGGCGGCGGACAGACAAAGGAAGGACGCAACGAGACACACGGCGAGACTGAGGGATGAATCCCGGAACCCCCTCCAGCCAAACGAATTGCGCGAGCGTAACCCCATAGCATAAGTATGTCGCGAGAGAAGGGAAGCGATCAACGGTGGAGGGGACTGTTGAAGGGTGCTTGGTCTCTCACGCAGGCCGCGAAGAAGACCTGGGACAGTCCCGTCTGCGTCCGCCTAGGACGGACTCCGCTTGGTACAGTCCCGGTTTCTCCGCTTCCGCTCCGACGCGCAGATGGCCTTTCGGACGGTAGCACGCCGAGCATGATTGCAGGACCCTGGTGGTGCTCTCCCGAGGCCAAGCCTTGCGTCTACAAGTCTTCCAGGCAGATGCCGTAGAGGTGGACGTCGCGGTAGCCGCCGTGGATGAAGAGCGCCTCGCGCATGGTGCCTTCCCGCGCGAATCCGACGGCTTCAAGGAACGCCTGGAGCCCGGTCTCGGGTTCGGATACAGGCACGGTCACGCGGCGGATGGATTGTTGCCCGCCCGCTTCCTTGAGAATCGTGCGGAACCCTTTCCGGACGTCTTCGGAAGCGTAGTCGGCTTCATCGTGAAGATAGACCCAGCCCTTGGCCGTGCCGGGCACTCGTTCGGGCCGGAGCTTCACAAGACCCAGGGGATCGCCGTTTTTGCGGAGCAGGATCATCTCGAGTTCCGTGCCCTTGGGATGGAGCGCGTCCATCTGACGGTCGTAGCGCGTGGCCAGCAGGAGTCCCGTCTCGTTACACAGGAAGTAGGCCGCTTCGTTCCAGTTCTCCCACTCGCAGAGCATTTCGGCGTCGGACTCTTCAATGGGCCGCATGCCGACGGATACGCGAAACGCGGCACGCACCAGCGTGAACAGCGAAGGTTTGAAGGAACGGCTCAGGGCGTTGTACACGCGCGTGAAATTCACGCCCTCCGATGAGAGCAAATTGAACGCCGACACGGCCGACGCCATCCACGCCCGCTGCATGTCGCACCAGGGCTCATGGGGTTTGCGGTACGATCCGCTGAGAGCATGATGGACCGCCGCCGACCCGCCGCCGCACAGGCTCCGGGCCCAGCACTGGCGGCACGCGCCAGTCGTGATCGATCCGAGATCGTCAAACGGACCGAGCGCCTCTTCGTCGATGGTCCCGTCGACAATCGAACCGAACTGGAGTTCCGGGTCTCCCACCAAGCGCGACGACGGATAGATGCCGCCATCCTGGTCGATGGCCAACTCGTTGGTTCCCGCCGGGTCGGCCCGATGCTGCGGCTTCCCATCGTAGATGCGGTAGAACAACGACGCGATCGGGTCGAGTCGGAAGTACCGGTGCTTAAGCAACTGTTGCGCGTAATACACGGCACTCTCAGACAGTGCCGCCAGCATGTCTGCCGGCACGAGGTCTGGATTTGCCGAGAAGGCGCCGTCCAGGTCCAATTCGATGGTTCCGAACCCGGCCTTGTCCAGTGCCGCAACCACGCCGCCGAATCGCGGATGATTCGGACGGACCACGATCCGTCCTGAGCAGCTACTTGAATCGCCCTTCAAGGCCTTCGCAAGCCGGTTGAGCGCATGACTCTCGCGCGAGAGCGCACGGACCCGGTCGCCGATGGCGGCCGGATCGTGGAACTCCAGTTTCGCGCTGACCGTGTGACCCGCCAATGCTTCTGGGGGATTGGAGATTTCGACATCCGTGACGCAGACGGTCGCGGTGAGTTTCTTCCCGGCAAGATGCGCGTGCTTCAACGCATGCTCGCACAACTCGGTCATGAGTTCGGGGTTGCGGACCGCTTCGTGCTCAACGAACTCCAGGCACAGGTCTTTCTTTTCGCCGGACCGGGTGAGCAGCAGACCGACCGCTTCACGGCCTTGCTCGCGTGCGGTGTTGGAGATGACCGTGGCTTGGCCGCCGAACCAGCCCGACCGCTTCTGAACCGTCTCGGTGTCGCGACGCGCCAACCGAACCGACAAGCGTTCGAGTCCCCGGTCGACCTGAAGCTGTTTGGCTTGTTCTTCGCGGGCGGGCTTCTTCAGGATGGCGTCGGTTGCACGGAGCCATTCCAACTCGCCGACGACCTCTTCCAGTTCCTTCACATCGTACTTGTCACCAAGCAACTGGTAGATGCGATTGACGGGCGTGTAGGGGTAGTGCTCAAGCACGTCCCAGGAGATATCGTCGCACTCGAAACAGAAACAGGTCTCGGGATCGATGGCGAACCGGCTGCCATCCTGCTCAAACCGATGAAGCGGTTCCGCACGCATCAGTAGACTCCCAAGGTCCCTTTGTGACGGCTCCAGCTTTCCATGTAGTGGAACAGGGCGATGCCGATGCTGGTCCACACGACGCAGTTCACCAGCAGAAAGAAGAACGACGGATGCGTGAACACCGACGAAAACTCGGTCTGGTAGATGGCCTGCATCACCTGTTCCCCAACCTCGTTGAGAAGCGGCGCCCCCTCCTTGTCGAGCACAGGGACCATTTCGTTCACGATCTTCTCGCCGGCCGCGTCCAATATGGGCCGTTGCTGGCCATGAATCAACGTGTACTTGAGACAGATGGCCGCGTCCGTGATGGGCAGAATGTGGGCGAGCCAACGGACCAAGGTCGGCCATTGAGAAATCTGTTCAGTCGCCATGAAGGCCAACCCCATCAGGATGAGGCGCAGAATCATGGCCACTTGTCCGGCCTGTTTCAGCACAAGCACCAAACCGCCCACCATGAACCCAAATCCGATCAGGTTCAGGTAGGTCAGGAACAGTAGCGCGGCCAATGCGAGCGGGTCCGCATGAAGATTACCCTTCATACTCGTCGCAACAAGCATTAACAGAATCGAGGACATGAGGATGGACGACAAGGCCGACACGAACGAACGTGCAAGGAAATTGGTCACCAACCCGTGCGGGCTCATGCAGACCTGCTCCAGTTCGCCGGTCCGTGCCATGCCCTGGAGGCCTTGGGTGAACATACCCACGATGCCGAACCCAAACATGCCGATGAGGAGTCCGAGGGCGCCATTGGTGGCGTTCTGGCCTTGAACCATCTTGCCGACCGCTTCGCCGCCGCCCGACATGAACCCCACGATGAGCACCATCATCATGCCCCACCCGATGGCAAGGCCGGTGAGCGTGGCGAACCAGTAGCGACGCATGATGATGAAGGTGCGCGTCAACTCGGCTTTCATGACTAGAAAGAAACCCATGACTCTATTCGCTCGCTTTCTTCGCCAGCATGGAACCGTCACCCGTCAGTTCGAGGAAGACGTTCTCCAGTGTCTGATGCCGTTTCACAATGGACCGCAGCACGAAACCCTCGTTCCGCAACCGGGCCGCCGTCTCGTAGATGGCCTCCGACCGTTCCGCATCGTCCGGTGAGAAATGCATCACCAGCGCCGGTCCGTCCTCCAACTCGAGTCCTTCCGCATGGGCCACGCCGGGCATGGCCGCGAAGGGGGCTGGGTCCGGCGTGCGGTCCACTCGGAACTCGAACGTGAAATCCGAGAAGAGATCGAGCAATTGATCGGTGGGTTTGCACGTGACCAATTGCCCTTTGTCGATGATGCCGATCCGGTCGCACAAAGTCTGCGCGACGGCCATATCGTGTGTCGTCACGAGAGCGCACTTGTTTTGCTCGTGCGTCATCTCGATGATCTTGTCTTTGATGGCGCGGCTGCTCTGTACGTCCAACCCCGTGGTCGGTTCATCCAGCAGGATAACCGGCGGGTCGGTGATTAGCGCGATGCAGACGGCCAGTTTCTGTTTCTGGCCGCGAGACAACCGCCGCACCTGCGTGTTCTTCTTCTCCGTGAGTCCGATGAAGTCCAGGAGATAGTGCGATCGGTCGCGGAGCGTCTTGCCGGTCACGTCCCGGAGGTTGCCGAAATAGGCCAGGTTCTCCAGTGGCGTCAGCGGCCAGATGCACGTGCGGGTGCCCTCAAGGACCACCCCGATCTTCCGCAGCACTTGGAGCCGCTTCTTTTCGACCTCCAGGCCGTCCACCAGGACGCGTCCCTTGCCGGGTTTCACCAGGCCCGAGATCATCTTGACGGTCGTGGTCTTGCCCGCCCCGTTGGGTCCCAGCAGCCCGAAAATCTCACCGGGATGCACTTCAAATGAAACGTGGTCTACCGCATGAATGGTCTTCCTTCGGTACAGCGAACGCTGCCCCGTTTCCTCGTGTTTCTCGAGGAAATGGCGCGTGTAGAAGACCTTGTCCACACCGTCGACGCAAATGGCCGTTGTGTTGCTCATGATTCTCCGGAATGACGGTACACGTATGTCTGCTCAAGCTCTCTCGCGGCAAGCTCCTCGTCACCCAATTCGTCGACCTTCGCCACATACTCGAGGTAAGCAATCTCGATGTTTCGGATGGCGTGGATGACGGTGACGAGAATGAAGCTCCCCGTAAGATGATAAAGCAGACCAAGCAGGATTGCAAAACAGACGAATTCGAAACCTTGGGCGCGGGTGTTCACGAAAAACTCGCGATGCACTGCGACAAACACCGCCGCAGCAGCCGCGATACCCGCGGCAACCGGCCAGAACGTCCCTGGCAGGAAGCGCGCCATGAACGCAATGAGGACGGTCTGTGCCGCTGCACGGTAGATGATTTCCTCGGCCGCGGCGCTCCCAAGGTAGCGCGTCAGGACCAAGGGACTGCGCATGGCGAAGTTCCAGATGTTGCCCACACCGGCCATATGCACCGCGGCGTCGCCGGCGGACTGGTGGGTGACCAGCAGGGACACGCCGAACAGCACGTGACCGGCCACGAGGCCGATTCCGATGAAGACGGGAGACACCAGCTCTCGCGAAAACACGCCCTGCTGCGCAGCCAGGTAGACGCCCAACCACAGCACGGGCCCCTGTGCGAGCACGTGGAACTGCCGGTTCTTGCGGGTCTTTAAGGTTTCGGGGTTCTTCCCCGCGTAGAGTGAGTAGACCACGTGGAGGCCGAGCATCAGCACGAACAGGATTCGCCCGATCACGCGCCTGCCTCCGGTGCTGCTTCCTTGGCGCTGGCCGCTTCCTTGCGTTCGCGGATCATCGACAGAAGGTCCATGCCCTTGAAATGGCTTCGGGTATCGTTCTTCAACCATTCCCAATCTTCGGGAATCAGGCCGTACCCGTACATGTCGTAGAGTTCGCCATCGCGCGCCACATGCCTGCGTAACGTCAATTCGCGCTTGGCCCCGGTCCGCTCGATGACACGATACGACCGGGGATTGAACGCGTACACGAACAAGTTGACCCGGTGCATGTTGAGTTCTTCGAAGCAGTACCCCAACACGCGGCAGAACGAGATGGCCGCCAGGAAACTGTTCCGCACCTTCTCGGTCACGTAGGTGTCCACGTTGCAGGAGCGGTTGCGCCATCCGATGTTCACGATGGACAACATGCCGATGGGGCCCAGCTTGTCAGAGTCGATCACCAGATGGACGCTGTTCGGCACGGACTGCCCGCCCGTGCGTCCCAACAGACTGACGATGTGCTCCCGGATCTGTTTGGGCGAGCTCGCGCGGTCGCCGTACAGGAACCGCTGAAATGCAGGGTCTTCGCGCCAGGAGACGACCGTGTCGAGATCCTCTCGTTCGGCACGACG
>JAAEQP010000198.1 GCA_024231375.1 bacterium
TCTCGCCTCCGAGGAATCAGGCAATTCCCCCCCCCGCGCACCGCGCTCGCCTCCACACACGGGGCAGCGGCCGTCCACCAACACAGGAGCGCCGTCAGTTGCGTTCATTCTGTCTTCTGCGATTGCCAAGGCACACGGAATGCAGATAAGTTCGGTAGCCACAGTGCGAAAGTCCCCCTTTGCACACGCCTTGCCGACGATCAGCCAGTTCCACCGAGCCGACGCGTCGTCATTAACCAATAAGTCCAGGCTTGGTGCGGAATTGTACAGGAGGACCTTTGGATCTGTCAAGGGATTATCTCGACTGTATGGAATTTATCGAATTCAGACAGTGGAGGCACAATGGGGAGAGTAGGGCGATCCGCCCCCCTCCTAAAGGGCTGTATTACCGTGCCTTGGAGGCAGAGACGATCCTACCCATTCTCAACGTGCAGGAATTCACTTCGTTTCCTCGCTACCTACTGTCAGGCAGTTCCGGACAAGGCTCAAGGTCGTGTCCCGCTTCCCGCAAACAGGCCATCAACTTCGACCGTAGCGCCTCGGTCTTCTCAGGCATCTCCGCCGCCAGATTGCGCGTCTCTCCCAAATCGCAGGACAGGTCGTACAGTTGGGTTCGCTCAACATGCCTGGGCAACGGAAGCCGCAGACCTTTCCCCTGGGGATTCCGCCAGAACTGGATCAGCTTGTAGTCACCCTCGCGAATCGCCGAATGGGCATAGTCCAACGTGTAGCGATGAAAAAGCAATGGACCGGTTCGGACTGCCGAGTCATCGTCCCCCTTCAGCAAGGATCCAATGTCCACACCGTCCAGATCGTCCGGCAAAGACTCGCGGTATCCCGCCAACCGCGCGATCGTCGGCAACAGGTCCCATCCCACGACCGGCGTCTTCCGGAATCCACCCGCCTCAATCCCGGGCCCGCGCACCATGAAGGGCACCCGAATGCCCCCCTCGAACAACGTCCATTTTCCGGCGCGCAACGGATGGTTCCGGCTCGCGTCCTCGACTTCAAGCGGATTCGAAAGGTGCTTCCGCTTCTCAGGAGGGATCCAGGGCACCGCACCGTTGTCGGCCATGAAGAACACGTACGTGTTGTCCGCGATACCCAGGGCGTCGAGTTCATCCAATACCAAACCGATACCCGCATCCAAGTCTTCGGTCATGCCCGCGAATGCAGGAATCCTGTGGTGCTTGCCTCGTGGCCGCGCCTCGCTGGCTTCCAAGCTGCCCCGGCGCGTCTGCATGTCCATGTGGACCGCATAGTGCGAGAGTTGCAGGTAGAATGGGTGTCCCCCATCCTTCGCGCGCCGCATGAAGTCTACGCCGCGTTCCGTGATACTGAAAATGCGCTTGGGGTCGTCCATGACCCCAAAGCGCTTCCATTTATCGACTTTGTTGAACGATGTGCCTTCACTGCCCACGCCGTTGCGCGTGTTGCCGTCGCTCTCGTCATAGCCGAGGCGCTCCGGCGCCAGATCGGTGCGCAAATCCCACTTCCCGAAGTGGGCCGCCAGATAGCGCGGGTCCGCCGCCTTCAGGGCGCGTGGGATTGTCAGACGCTTGGTGTCTGTCGGATACCGCGCCGCGAAGGCGTCGTCGTCTCCCTGGCGCATCGGCGTCTGACCGAACTGAATGCTCCGCCGTGTGGGACAGCAAAGACCGGCAGGCGAATAGCCTTGCGTGAAACGCACCGCTTCCCTCGCCAAACGTTCCATGTTTGGCGTGCGGAAGTAGTCGCTCCGCGCGTCGTCGCGCACCGAATCCATCGACGCAGAGGTCCCCGTCCACCCTTGGTCGTCCGCCAGGATGAACACGAAGTTGGGGCTCTCTACCGCTGAATTTGCCTTGGTCGAAGCCAAGAGCAAAGCCGACGCGCCAGCGGATCCCATCGTCCGCAGTAAGAAGGCGCGTCGGCTCATGTTCTTCGGGGTCGTTGCCCTGGAGAGCATCGTCACACCGCGTCCCAGTCTAGAACTCCTCCACGTCAGCGTCGATGATGCGCCAGACGCCGGCTTCCTTCTTCAGCGTGAAGTCGATCATCGCCGTACCGGGAGCGCAGGACCACTCGATATCCGTCACTTGAGCGGTGTCGCCCTCGATCGTGATTCCCTCGGCATCGTAGGTGACTTCGAGATCGTCGAAGTTGCCCATGTCGAGCGACCCTTCCATGAACGCGCGCATATCGGCCTTGCTCTCGGCGGCGTAGTCATAGCCGTCGTGCTTGAAGTTCTCCGACATGAACGTCATCACCTTGTCGACATCCTTCGCCTTGCTCGCCGCAATCCAGCCGTTCAGCATCTGCCCAATCAGTTCCTCGTCGCTGGGGCCGCTGCTGCCCGTGGCGCAGCCAACCGCCGCCAGAATCATCATCCCCGCCAACCCAACTGCAAAAGTACGTGTCATCGTCATTTCCGAGTCCTCCTTGGAGTGAGTTTTCCAGTCACCGAACAGTTTGCAGACATTGTGCCCTCTGGGCATGCCAAACGCAATGTCGTTGAAAACGAAACGGCCATTTCGTACGGCTACCCCGCGGGAGAGCGGGAATCCCGCCTCTCCCGCGGAGCACTGCACGTCACAGCCTAGTAGCCACCCTTAGTTCAGTTCCATCAGCACGGCGAATGCGCGCGTGATGGGCGTGTCGCTGGGATACCGGTTGAACGAGACATGCCCGTCCATGTAAAGAACGTTGCCGCCGCCGGGGATATGGTTGTACTGCTCGATCTCCGTGCCGAAGCTGTCCGCCATGATCCACAGCTCGCTCTGGGCCGTGGCCGTGGCGGCGGGATTGTTGATGTCGCTGATGAAGAAACGCTCGATTCCTTCCCGCAGCCGGTAGAACGTCGTGCCACCGGCTCCCGTCCCGTCGCTATCCAGGATTCCAGGATTGCCGGGATCAGCGACGGGGAACTCACCAAGAATCTGAGACAGCACGTCCAGAGCGTCTGCCGAGATGTACGTGGTGATGTTCGCCACGGCGATACCCGCATCGTTGCGGGTGGCGGGATTGACATAGAGGGCGTTGTCCGGAATGCCCCACCCCAGGTAGAAGTACGAACCGTCATTGAACCGGCAGGGGTTGGTTCCCTGAGCCGGGTCGTGGAAGAAGCTCATACGCCCGCCTTCGATGTCGCCTGTGCCGCCGGCGTCCGACGGGCAAATGAGGACGTTCACGTCCGTCAGGTACTCAGGATATAGGCTGGGACCGTTGAAAATGAACTCGGTCGAGGTCTGGGGCTGGCAATCCGACGGCACGCCGTCGTCGCCCTTCCACAGATGAATCGACGGATATTTCTCGCCCTTCGACTCATTGGCGTACATCTTGAACACGATACCCATCTGTTTCAGATTGTTCTGGCAGCTTGCCCGCCGGGCCGCCTCGCGTGCCCGCGCCAAGGCCGGAAGTAGGATGGCCGCCAGAATCCCGATGATCGCAA
>JAAEQP010000199.1 GCA_024231375.1 bacterium
CCGTATGCGTTTTTGGAAGGTCCCTGTGGCCGGAAGAACCCGCCAAGGGTTCTACAATCATAGCCCCGGTTGGGCGCGACCACCTGAACCGTCCGGGCGACGCCATTCCCTCGACCTGACGTCGGATAACCGCCCTTCTCTGTGGCCGGAGGAACCCGGTAGGGGTTCGACAGTCAGAGCCCTGGGTTGGGCGCGACCGCAAGGGCGCGTCCTACCCGGGGATCGCCAACCCGCCCACATGGAACCCGGAAGGGTTCGACTCCCCCAGGTCTCGGCACTCAGCAACTCCCGATCATACCGATGCGCCTTGAGGCCGTCTCCGCTCCGGGCCCACGTGCGGCTCTCGCGCCCGTTCGATAGTTCGAATTCACCCGTCGTACCGTGCTACCATCAGGGACTTTGCAGGAAGTGTTCTGGGCTATAGCGTTTCAGACGCTGAGGCACGGTTAGCAGGAGAGGTCCGCGAATGTTCAAGAACCTTGAAGGACTGGTGCGCAAGGCGCTGCTCGAAGATGTTGGACAGGAAGATGTTACGACGAACATGACCGTCCCGGAAGACGCGGTGTGCGAAGCGCGCCTCGTCGCCAAGCAGGACGGCGTGCTGAGCGGCATGGAAGTGTTCCGCACGGTCTTCGACGAGTTGCACACCCATGTGACCGACTGGGCGTCCATGGCCGACGGCGACGCCTTCGAGAAGGGCCATGAAGTGGCGGCGTTCAAGGGCAAGGCGCGCCAAGTGCTGACAGGCGAACGTGTGGCCTTGAATTTCGTACAACGGCTGTCCGGAGTCGCCACGCTCACGTCTCAGTTCGTGGAAGAATTGAAAGGCGTGGACGCACGCGTGTGCGACACGCGCAAGACCACGCCCCTCATGCGGCAGTTGGAGAAGGAAGCCGTGATCCACGGCGGCGGCGCGAACCACCGGCACACCCTGTTCAACGGCATCCTCATCAAAGAGAACCACATTGTGGCCGCGGGCGGACTAACGAACGCCGTGAAGCGGGCCATCGAGAATTCGCACCACCTGATGAAGGTGGAGGTGGAGGTCACCGACCTCGGAGAGTTTGACGAGGCCGTCGAAGCCGGCGCGGACGTGATCATGCTGGACAACATGTCGTTGGACGACATGCGCGAGGCCGTGAAACGCGCCGAAGGCCTGAGGGTCACCCTCGAAGCCAGTGGCAACGTCACGCTGGACCGGATTCGATCCATCGCCGAGACGGGCGTCCATTTCATTTCGGTGGGCGCACTCACCCATTCCGCACCGGCGGTGGACCTTTCGCTTCTCATTGAGAATGCGTGAGCGCAAACCATACGAAGAACTGGTTTCGACCCCGATTGACACCACGGTGGTGGGTTCCCGGATCCTGGTCTACGAAGAAGTGGCGTCTACTATCGACCATTCCCTGCGCCTTGGCGGACACGGCGTGGTGGTGGTGGCGGACCGGCAGACCGCGGGCCGGGGCCGACGCGGACGGTCGTGGCACAGTGCGCCGGGTCTTGGACTGTGGTTCAGCGTGGCCTTCGAGCGGCCGCTGGAAGGCCTGACCTTCGCAGCGGCGCTGGCGGTGCGCGACGGGGCACGGGCGTGGTGCCCGCTGACGGTGAAGTGGCCCAATGACC
>JAAEQP010000200.1 GCA_024231375.1 bacterium
CGGCCGTCACGTAGAACGCCAGGCGGTCGGCAATCACCAGCTTCTTGAAGAACCCGCCCAGCATCAGCAGCAGCCCGCGGCGCACGCGGTCCCAGTCCACCGTATGCTTCTGGGAGAACTGGGGAAGCAGGTGGCTTGCCCTTTCGATGGGTCCCGCCACGAGTTGGGGAAAGAACGACACGTACAACGCGAACACGCCCAGGTGCTTCTCGGCCTTCTGATCGCCTCGGTAGACGTCGAAGGTGTAACTAACCGTTTGGAAGGTGTAGAACGAAATGCCCACCGGCAACAACCACCCATGGGTCACGGGCTCGATCTGCACGCCGTAGAAGTCCAGGAACGCGGCCACGCTCTTGCTGAAGAACCCGAAATACTTGAACGTGAACAGGAGCCCGAAGTTCGCGCTCAAGCTGGCGACCAGGCACAGCCTACGGTAGAACGGCCGGTCCGTGCGTTCCATTGCCATGGCCGCGAAGTAGTCGACCAGGGTCGATGCCACAATGAGGACTGCGTAGGCCGGCTTCCAGCACATGTAGAAGTAGTAGCTGGCAAACAGAAGCAACGCCCACCGCCACCGGCAAGGAAGCAGGAAGTACAGGGCCACTACCACCGGGAAGTAGAATACGAAATGTAGCGAGTTGAACAGCATTCAAGCACCGAACCCGGACCGCACCCAGTTGGCCCGCTCAAGGGATGCTTTCGGCAGTGGCGAAAGAGGCCCCGGACTGAGCAACCGGCGCACCGCAGGACCGCTCTGGAACGCCCATGCACAACCCTTCGCAGGCAGGTTCGATGAGTATATTGTCGGGGTTCGGGCCTGTCAACACGGGCTGGGTCTTGAGAACAGGAGCGGAAGATCCGGGACTGCCCCAGACGCTCCCGCGGCTTCGCCCGCAGAGCCTCGTTACATCGCGGGGAATCCAAACACTTTGGATGCGGGCTGCGTGAGGAACGTGGACCACGTGGCCACCGCCATCTGGGTGACGGTGTCGGTCCAGTTTGGCACCAGCGTCGCCAGGGTCTTGCTCGCCAAGGGCGTGGCCGCTTTCGCTGGCGCTTCGCGCGTTACGTTGCTCAGGTGAATCACGTGCTGTACCCTCCTCGCTTGCGTGCGGCGCGGTTGGGCGGCTACTCGGTGCTCGACCCCGACTCGGGCTCGGCGAGATCCGCCGGTTGCGTCAGCGCGGGCGCGTCGTCCATCGAATCCGACTCGTCCCCGGCGTCCTCTTCCACGCCTTCCTCCGGTACGGCCAGCGTCAACTCGGGGGTCTCCAGAGCTTCCTCCGCCGCCGCCTCGGCAGGCGCTTCAAGCATGGGCTCTTCCTCGGGGAACAGGTCGGGGTACGAAGCTTCCAGACGGGTCAGGGCCTGTTGTGCATCCTTCGCCGCGGTCGATTCTGGGAAGGCGGTCAACTGTTCGCGGTACGAAGCTACGGCCTCGGCGTACTGCTCGAGCCGTTCCTGAATGCGCGCCATGTTGAGGTGCTGGCGCCGCGCAGCCAGGGACCCGGGCCAGTTGTCCACGACTTCCTGGTAGGTCTTCAGGGCGTCTTCGAGATTGCCCTGTTCTTCGGCAATGTAGCCAAGGCCTTCAACGGCTTGGGGCGTGAAGGGAGACTCGGGGTGCTTCTCGCGCAGTTCCGTGAAGGAGGCAGTCGCCTTCTCGTATCCGCCGGCCTTGAGGGCCGTCTCACCCAGCATGTACAGGGCGCGCACCGCCGACTCGGCCGATTCCCGGGCTACGGGTTCAAGCTCCGCCACACGGTCCGCGTCTTCTTCAGCGTCCATCGCGCGCACGTATTGCGTCGCCACCGACTGCTCTCGGGCCACGGAAAAGGCCTTGTACGCGAACCCGGCGATCACGCACGCGATGATGAACACCATCGTCGCCGCGTACAGAGCGGGATGCTCGCGGACGCTCTTGGCAAGCGCCTCCAGGTCGTTCAGTTGTTCTTCCGGCTCGTCCGCCGCGTGCTTACGCTTCTTGTCGAGTGCCATGATGTCTGAATACTCCAACGCGCATGATTATGCTGTCGATGTGAATTCGGATTCCCTTCAAAGAGGCCAAGTATACACGATGGCCGCGGACAAGTGGAAGAACGCAGCCGTTGATGGAAACGCTGCGGTCATCCTACTCGCCGAAGAGGGTGACGAGGCCCTGAAATACGGCATCGGCGATCCGTTCGCGTTCGGCCGCCTGTGCGAAGCGTTCTTCGTCCGCATACGACTCAAGGGCGCCCGGTTGGACCAGCACGGCCGGGCATGCCGTCTGTTGGACCAGATAGGCAACGCACGGGACGGCGGACACATCGCCCAAGGCGTCGGCGATCATGGTTGCGAGACGGGTCCCTTTGGTGCTCCCCGGATAGTGCCCAACAAACGATGATCGGACGCCGCCCGAGTGGCCCGTGTCGTCCAGCACCCGGCTGGCCCTCGTGGTGAGGCCCACCGAGATTGATACCAGTACTTCCGCATTCACGGCCGTGGCAAGCCGCACGCGTTCCAGGTCGCTCGATTCTCGATCGCCGTTACGCGTGAACACGACCGATGCGCCCGCCTTCCGCAGCAGACATCCCAACCGATCGGCAATGTCCCGGTTCACGTCGCAGGCGCGAATTCCTGACGGACCCGTCGGTCCGGGCAGGCGACCCCCGTATGCCGCATCCACTGCGACCGTGTGTCCGGCTAGCGCGCTCGCGTGCAGTCGACGAAGCGCCACCGTGGACCGCGCCGTGGACGCCGTCGCCTCCACGGTCTCGTACCCTCCTCGGACCAAGGTGACCGTGTACTCCGGGCCATGCACCGCAATCCAGCCGTCTTCTGTCGCCACACCTGCGCATTCGCCCCTCGAAAGGGCCAGCACCCCTGGTACGGGGTCGCCCGTGGCCTGGTCGACCACGCGCAACGTTCGGACGTCCGAGGCGCCTCGGCAGATCGTGTGCGTTGCGCGCGCCGGTCCGGCGACCATCGTTACCCGCTCGGGCAGTTCGTCCGCGGGAATGTAGAATCGCGCGGCACCGGACTTGGTGGTGACGCTCGATCCCAGCGGCTCCAGGCTCACGGCCGTCCCGTCCGCCACTGGCATTCCCCCCCCGTCGCGGACCCGCCCTTCAAGAAGCACCTCTGCGGCCGCCTTGTCATCCAGCGGGGAAGGTCGCTGAACCACGGAGACCGAGTGCGCAGGGCGCGCCACATCTACATGCGCCGCATGACGAAAGGAGGCGCCGAGATGATTGCGGCCGCGCACGACGATGTCGTGGGCGTCATTGGACAAGGGTTCACGGAACACCCACAGAAAGCCCGTGTCGGTCGGTGCACATTCGCCGTCCAACGGGGCCTCTCCGTCATACGCCTGCACCGACTTGGGGTCGATGGGCGTCCCTCGCGACAGAAGGACCTCAATGGAAGTGACCGCGCCTCGAGTGTGCGCCTCGGCACTCGCGACCACGGGCGGGTCGAGCGCGAAGTAGGTCTCCAAACCCCGGGCAATCGCGCGGGCTTCCGCCTCGGCTGCCGCGTCCGTCGCCAGGTACCGCGCGTAGCGGCGATGGGTCATGTAGGAGGATTCGAGAAGCACGGCCGGCACAGAGGATTCGCGCAGGACGCGGTAGTTGCCGGGCAACAGCCGTTTGCCCTGTGCCTCCGCGCGCAACCATTGTCCCAACGCTCCTGTCAGACACTGGGCGAGGTCGAGACTCGCGGCGTCGTCGCTCAGGCGGTAATATACTTCCAGGTCGTTCTTGCCGGACCGGGGCCGGATGTCCGCATTGTGGTGGATGCTCACGAACACGTGGGCGCCAGCCTGTCCCGCGACCGCCGCCCGTGCGGCCAGATCCCGGCCCAAGCTGGTCTCGTCCAAGGCCACATCGGCAATGCGCGTCATAACCACTTGCGCGCCAGCACGTTCCAGAATGCGTTTGAGGTGCTGCCCTACTCGCAGATTCACGTCACTCTCACGCAGGCTGTTGTTCGGTGCTACCGCACCCGGCCACGGCCCCCCATGTCCCGGGTCCACACAGATGATCGCGCCGTCCAGTGAACCCGCCGCCGGAAGGGGTATCGAGCTGGCGTCGGGTCCCGCATGCTGACAACCGGTCGCCGCAACGCACACGAGCAACGCGGCGGCAAGAAGACCGGAGAGAGCCGGCCGAGAAGCCGCGGAATGTCTTGTCGCCTCAGTCTTCATACGCGATCCAACCCAATAAATAGCGTAAGACCTTTCTTTAGAGTGTTTTAGGGCAGACAATCCTTCCTCAGAAGAGGAAGGAAGCCGATTCTCTGTTATTATGAAACCCTAAGAAGACACATATA
>JAAEQP010000201.1 GCA_024231375.1 bacterium
AGCTCCTCCACGCAACTGAACGGGGCATTCTTGCAGGCGTAGGGAACTTCGAGTCCCTGATAGTAACTGGATTCGGCGCCTCCAGGCATCTCCTCGTCGTCCGGATCGACCCAATCGACGATGGCATCCACCGGATCTTCCAGCGCCCCTCGATTGGCGAACAGCGCCCGCAGCACTTCCATCAGAATCAGATTTGGCTCGCCGGTGTCGGGCGACGCCAACGCGTTCAGGTTGAGCTTGCCATACTCGTCCGAGATGGTGCATTGCATCACGGCCTCGTTCACCATGTCGTACGGCACGCCCTGTGCCCAGGTTTCGTCGAACCCGTCGTATTCGCTTCCGCTACCCGCGGTGGGCGCGGCGCTCGATGAGGAAGATGTGCCGGCGCCCACAGGCGACGTCGCGCTCTCGCCCAAACCATACATGTCGGCCGTCAGCAACGAAACGCCGCTGGCGATTGCCGAACGCGCGGCCACGGTGGCACGAAAGTCGTTGAGGTTCGCCGCCACTTGGGCCGATTCGACGCGGGTCTCGTACGTGTATTCGACGACCAGGGCCGTCAGGAGAACCACAAACAGGACCGCCAGCAGCAACGCCACACCTTCTTGTCCCTTGCGCCCCTTCATCGTACACCCGCCTTGTTGGAAGTGGAACCGCCGCGGATGGAGCTGGAATTCGTCTCCCCCTCCTGCTCTTCCGAATCAAGGAACAACGCCTCATCCTCGAGCACGCGTGCGTCCTGGGTGCGGCCGAGACCCGCGGGCAAGGGAACGATCATCTCGAAGTCGGGATCGTCGTGGGGATCGAAACCCTCGTCTTCCTCGCGTTCGAGTTGTTCCTCCGTCTTGGCCAGGTTGATGCGGACATGCACGCACCACGGCATGCGCCCCACAACCTGCGAATCCCATTCCTTCACCCACTCGGAGCCGTCGTAGTATTCGAAATCGAGGGACCGGATGGGCACGGTCCATGACGGCGATTCGTAGTTCGGGTCCGCCACGAATCCGCCGTCCTCCTCATCCAGTTCCTGCACATTCCCGCCCAGGAGAGGCGTCTCCGTGGCCATCAGCTCACGACCTCGATCCTCTTCCTCGTCGTCCATGTCGAGCGACATTTCGGAATCCTCGTCGCCCGTCAAATCATACCGCACTTCCTTGAGATCCCCGGGGAGCGACATGCCGCCGATCAGCGGCGCCGTGGCCACGAATCGCAACGAATCCTTGGCCCCATCGGAATCGTCGTCGTCCAATCCCACAAACCGGTACACGTCCATTTCGAAGGCCTTGTCGGCGAAGACCGTCGTCAGATTGTCCTGGAGACTGCGGGCCAGAAACTGGCGCAACCGCAATTCCTCCGAACTGACGCGGGAAGCCGCCATGGTGGTCGTGACACCGGAAAACGAGGCATACACCATGCCCACGATCAACGCAAGGATGAACGTCGCGAGGAGCACTTCCATCAATGTGAAGCCAGCCCGTCTTCTCATTCGTAACTCGGCGCGAACACCAACGTGTTCATGGTTTTGATCTCGCCGTCCGGAAGCTCGATCGAGACCTCCAGGTTGTACAGTCCGGGATACTCCTCCGTGCTCACCTCCTGGGCGTCGAAGGCGTATTCGCAGTCGGGGTAACGCTTGCCGAACTCGCCCGATCCTGTGGGCGTGCCGGCGCGCAGTTCCACTTCGCCGATGCCCATGGCCATTTCCATCAGATTGCGGAGGGTCACTTCCTCGCGAAACTCCTCGTGCGCGTGGAAGGCATTGGAGTACGTCTGGAGCAGGAAGAACACACCGCCGCCGAGAAGCGCCAGCGCAACCAGCACCTCCATCAGCGTAAAACCGTCCCGGCCGTGTGTACGCCGCCTGTTCACTCGCCCGTGTCCTTCCCGCGCTGAATTCGCGCGCTTCCCGTGATGGGGTCCCATATGACCGTGAAGTAGTCGCTCTCGCCGCCCCGCACGTAGAACATGGCCGGCTCCACCATGCCCATGGGCGTCACTTCCAGTTCCACAATGCCTGTGGTGTGATCCTGCCCGCCGAGCCGGATGGATTCGATGACAACGTCGCGGGGCAGCGACACCCTCGAAAGCAGGGACGTCTTCACTTCCTCAAACTCTTCCTCCTCGTCGTCCAGGCTGAAATCTTCTTCGATGAGCGGGCCTACCTCGGCGAGAATCCCGTCGTGCTTCACGTTCCGCGTGCGCGCCTCGAGTCCCATCCGGAAGAAGCGCTCGAAGCGCTCCTGCATCTCCGCCGCCATTTCATCGACTTCGTCCACCCGGTTTTGCGAAAGCAGCTCCATGGCGCTTTCACTGGTCTGGTCGAGAAGGTCCTGCTCGGCCTCCTCTTCCTCGTCGTCGTCGAACATGCCGTCGTCTTTCTCGACCCACCGGACGCACCAGTACTCCTGCCGCTCCGAATCCAGGTCGAACCGGACGGTGATTCGTTCCTGGGTCAACGCGCAATGTGCCACGGAAGAACGGCCGAAGTTGGCGAGATGACGGGCCGCGCCCTCGAGTTGACTCCAAGCCAGCATGGGAACAAGAGACGGCAAGGCCACCGCCATGACAATGGCGATGACCATCACGACCAGCACCAGCTCCATCAGGGTGAACCCGGCGCGTTCTGGCCTCGTAAGCCTCACTGTCTCTCATCTCCAAAGGACGAACAGACCGCGGCGGGGCCGGGCCGAGGCGCCACAACCACGTCGCCTAGTCGCCCGCCAGGTTCCAGCTCTCGATGTCCTTGTCGTATTCGCCCGTGCCGCCCTGCACGCCGTCCTCGCCGTAAGACACGATCTCGTAGTCATGCCCCTGCGCACCCGGGCACGTGTAGATGTAAGGGTTGTTCCAAGGATCGTCGGGCACCTTGTCCTGGTCCAGAAAGTTTCGGGTGCTATTGGACACCAGGGCCTCAAGGCCTTCGCTTGTGGTGGGGTACTTGCCGATCTTCAGCTTGTACATGTCCAGCGCGCTCTTGAACCCGTTGATCTGCGCCCGCGCAGCCACAACCTTGGCGTCGTCGGCGGCGCCCATCAGTTTCGGGCCGACCAGCGCCACCAGGAGGCCGATGATCACGATGACAACCATCAGCTCGACCAGCGTGAACCCCGCCGTGGCTGCCGTTGCCTCGGCCAGGCCCGTACTCGTTCGAGTGCGATTTCGTTTCATGGTTCGGACTCCTTCTCTACATGTTCGTGCTCATGCTGAAGATGGGCAGGAGAATGGAAATCACCAACGTACCGACGAACAACCCCATGAACACAATCATGAGCGGTTCGATCAGGCTCACGATTCCGCTCACGGTGAGTTCCACGTCTTCGTCGTAGGTATCGGCCACCTTCAGCAGCATGCCTTCGATTTCGCCGCTTCGCTGGCCCAGATCCACCATGTGGATCACCAGCGGCGGGAACAATCCGGTTTCTTTCAGCGGCACCGACAGGTCGCGTCCACGCCGCACGCCGGTCTTCACTTCATCCAGGGATTCCTCGACCACCTTGTTCTGAACCACGCTCTTCACCACGTCGAGGGCGTTCATCATGGTAAGCCCGCTCTCGAGCATGGTGCCCATGGTGCGCGCGAAACGGACGCACACCATCTTGAGGTAGAGGGCGCCGAACAGGGGCACGCGCAGCTTGAACCGGTCCCAGGCCCGGCGGCCTTCGGGTCGCGACACCCACCACCGCCAGAGCGCGAACGCCCCGATGATGCCAATGACGATCAGCAGCCAATATCTTCCCACGAAGGTGGACGTTCCCACGACGACCTGGGTGATCAACGGCAGTTCCTGCTTCTGGGCCGTGAACATATCGGTGATCTTGGGGACGATGACTACCATGAGGAACGTGATGATGCCCACGCTCACGATGGCCATGATGGCCGGATACATCATGAGCGAGGTGATCTTGTGCTTCAGCCGGACTTGGCGCTCCAGGGTATCGGCCAGCCGGAACAGCACCTGCTCAAGTGCGCCGCTGGCCTCGCCGGCCCGCACCATGTTCACGTACAACTCCGAGAAAATGCTGTGCGGTTCCAAGGCGTCCGCGAGCGTCTCGCCTTCATTCACGCGGTCGCGCACCTCGTAGATGTGCTTGCGCAGCCGGGGATTGGACGTCTGGTCGATCAAGGCGCCGAGAGACTCCACCAACGGCATGCCCGCCTGCAACAACACGCCCAGTTGCCGCGTGAGCATCGAGATGTCGCGCTGGGAGATGCGGCTGAACGCGGCGCTTTGTTCGCCCTGGGCGCCGCCGGAGGCCTTCTCGGCACTCACCACCAGGCGGGTAGGATGCAGTTCCTGCTCACGCAGTCTGCGCCGCGCCGCCACAGGCGAATCCGCGTCGATCACACCCTTAACGGATTTGCCGGTGCGTGCTATCGCCTGATATTCGTAAACAGCCATGGTTCGGTACCGTGTCAGCCCGCGCGGTATGGCGGGCGCCGTTGAGTTACACGACCTCTTCGATCATGTCGTCGCGTGTCACGCGAAGCACTTCTTCGATGGTGGAGACACCGTTCATCACTTTGGACGCGCCGTCCTCGCGCAGGGTGCGCATGGCTTCCTTCTTCGCTTCACGCTTGATGACGTTCGAGTCGACCCCTTTGAGGGTCATGTCCTGAATGTGGGGCGTCATCACCAGCAATTCGAATATGCCCGTTCGTCCGTAGTAACCCCGGTCCTGACATTTGTCACAGCCGAAGCCGCGGTAGACCGGTTTGCCGGCGTGTTCGTCGGGCGAAAGGCCCAACTCGATCAGGCTCTCCGGGTCGGGTTCGTATGCTTCTTTGCAGTTCGTGCAGATACGACGCACCAACCGTTGCGCCATCATGGCAATGGTCGACGAACTCACCAGGAACGGCTCGATACCCATGTTGATGAGACGCGTAATCGCCCCCGCGCTGTCGTTGGTATGCAGGGTGGAAAACACCAGGTGTCCGGTCAGCGACGCCTGGATGGCCATGTCGGCGGTTTCCAGGTCGCGAATCTCGCCGACAAGCACGATGTCGGGATCTTGTCGCAGGATGCTGCGCAGCCCGGCCGCGAAGGTCAGTCCGATCTTCGGACGCACCTGAATCTGCCCAATTCCGGGCATCTGATACTCGATGGGGTCTTCCACCGTGATGATGTTCTTGTCCGGCGAGTTGACCCGCTGAAGACACGAGTACAGGGTAGTCGACTTGCCCGATCCCGTCGGCCCAGTGACGAGAATGATGCCATGTGAACTCTTGATGAGACGGTCCACGATGCGGTAGTCGTGCGCATCCATGCCGAGTTCCTCGAGTCCGAGGAGGAACGACCCCTTTTCGAGGATACGCATGACCACGCGTTCGCCGTGGGCGATGGGAATGATCGACACGCGGATGTCGATCTCCTTGCCGCTCAACCGGATCTTAATCCGGCCGTCCTGAGGCAGACGGTGCTCCGCAATGTTCAGGTTGGCCATGATCTTCACGCGCGAGATTATGGCCGCCTGTTGCGACTTCGGCACATCGAGCTTCTCGTAGAGCACACCGTCAATGCGGTACCGGACACGCACATCGCGCTCGAAGGGCTCGATGTGGATGTCCGACGCGCGCTCCTTCACAGCGCCGCTGATGAGCAGGTTGATGAGCCGGATGATGGGTGCTTCGTTGGCCAGGTCCAGCAGGTCCCGGTCGGATTCCAACGCGTCCAGCGTCGGGATGGAACCGTCTTCGTCACCCGTCAGCACGATGCTGTCGATCATCTCGGCCGCGTTTTCGCCCTGCTGGTCGAAGTAGCTGTCGATGATGTTCTGAATGTCTGCGCCACGGCAGAGCATGGGCTTGACCGGACCGCCGAGCAGCAGCCGCAAGTCATCGAGGGGATGAAGGTTCACCGGGTCGTTCACGGCCACCATGAAGGCGTCCCCGTTCTGCCGGTAGGGAACCATGTGATACTCGCGGATGAAGTTCAGCGGAACCTTGGTCGTCAGCGAAGTGTCGATGTCGTCGCCGAGGTTGGGTTCAAAAGGAATGCCGAACTGCTCGCTCAACGCTTCCAGGATGTGGTCCTCGTCGACATACCCCAGATCCAGGAGTATCCGTCCGATACGTTTGGGCCGGATCTTCTGCAATTCCAGGGCCTCGGTCACATGCTCCTGATGCACATGCCCGCGCCGGAGGAGGATCTCGCAGAGCAGTTGGTCTTGTTGGTTGCCCATCGGCTACCTCTCCATCTCTCCGCGCTCGAATACGGGTTGCCCAACGCCTTCCATCTCGTCCTGCCCGGGACGCCATTTGGTCCGGTTGTGGAACTTCGTCTTCTGTTTCTTCACGTAACCACGCTCGAAAAACACATCCGCATTGGCCGTGCCCACTTGGTCGGCCATGAACTGGGTGAGCCGGTCCGCGTCGTTGGCGTCTTTGACGATGTGCGGCGTCACGAACACCACCAAATTCTCTTTTCGGCGCGTGTCGTTTCGGCTGCCGAACAGCCAGCCAATGA
>JAAEQP010000202.1 GCA_024231375.1 bacterium
CCTCCCTCACCCATGCCCGGCAGCATCGTCGTCGGATCGAATACATGGAACTGCTGCCGTCTGCAGGGCTCCGCCGCTCCCAGAGGGAAATTCCTCGGGGGCATCATGTTCCAGAATTCATCGCCCTGCGCGCCAAAGAGCTGCAGTTCGGCGCGCTTGTTGTGGATGAAGATCTGATTCCCTTCGAGGTTCGAATGAAACGGACCTATCTGGCAGTGCTGAGGATGGGTGCCCTTGCGTTTCCACAACAGTTCGCCCGTCTTCGCATCCAGCACATAGGCCGTGTCGCTTGCCGCCACGACAACGCACAGCCTTCCGCCCACGTCGCCCACGACGATGTCGTCCGCGTGCATCTCACCGGCGTCCCACACTTCCTCGGGCACGGGCTGGAACTGCCACACCGTCTCCAGGTTGTCGTCCACCAGATTGAAACCGATGATGAACTCGTCGAGCCCGTCACCGTCCGCATCGACGGGCAGCGGCATGTGGCCCGCTCCCAGGTAGTCGGCGGTCTTGAGCAAATTGAGGCCGGCGTCGTAGAACCACGCGGGATTGCCATACTCGTGGGGCGGATACGCGCTCTCCGCATTCTTCACCAGGATGGTCCAGTCCTTGGAACCCGGACCCGTGTGGCCGATTCGCACAATCTGCGCGTTGTCGGCGGGGGCCTCGACACTCTTCTCGACTGCGCCCGTCTTGCCGTCAAGTACCAGCACCTCATCTCGCCGCACACACACGATCTCGAGACCACCGTCGCCGTCGAGGTCCGCCGCGTCCAGCGCCCGTTCCGCCGAGTGCGTCACAAACGGGCGGTCGCCGTCCCATGGCTCGCCGACTTGCCAGAGCACCTCGCCCTCGGCATCCGTCGCCGTCAGACAGAAGTGCCTGCGCTCCGCTTCCGAGAAACGGCCTTTCCACGGCGGCTTGTCGAACACGTTCGAGTGGAACAGCCCCGGCGACTGAAGCCATAGGACTTC
>JAAEQP010000203.1 GCA_024231375.1 bacterium
TGGCTGGCCCATCTCCAGCAACCCGACACGGTTCCCAGGCCGGCGGAGCCCGCCGAAGTTCCAAAGCCGTCTACCTCAATGGGCTCCGGATCGTGGCGTATGAAGTTGACCGCCATCGCGGCCGGAGGCGGAGCGTTCTTGCTCGCGGCAGTTGTTGTGATCCTCGAGTGGAACAAGGGCACGATCAAGATCGATTGCCCCTTTCCGGACGTCGCCATACGGATCATGGAAGGAGATGAAGTCCATGACACGTTGACCGTGACCCCGGGCAACGACTCCGTGCGGGTTGCGGCAGGCAAGTACGTTGTCGAAATCGACGGGGAGTATGACGGGCTGACGGTCGAGAACAACGAGGTTGCGGTGAGTCGCGGCGGCACGCACGTTGTGAGGATCGTTCAGGAGGTTGGACGGACGCCGCAACTGCCGCATATGACTCTTGAAGACGTCGTGGAGGCGTTTCTGCAGTACGAGGAACAACTGGAGAGTGTGGAGGCGGTCTATTCCGCGGTCCGGAGGGATGTGCGAACTGGCCAGGAGCACGCTCTCGAAGAAGGAGTCTTCGGAATCCGCGACGGCAAGCTGGCGGCTCGCGACGCCTTCGGTCACGTTGTCTACGACGGAATTACGTGGTGGTATGCGGCGCGAGGTGAACTGCCGGAATTGCAGCGCGCCGGGACCTTGTTCGGGCATCATTCGGGCACTCCGGTCCTGGCCTTTAACAGAATGCGGGATGCTAAGTTTACCCCAATGGCGGAAGTACTGCGGGATGCGGTGGCTTCGCAGCCCTCCGGGAAGGCTGAACTGCTCCCCGAGCGTCTCGTGGTGAACGGTGATTCCTGTTATGTAATCGACGGCGAATACGACCTTGCTGAGCTCAACGATTCGAGTCACCTGGAGCCAGATCTCTGGCGTTATCACCTATTCTTGAACCCACGCTGCGGAATGCGGATGGTGAGAGTGGAGACGTGGAATATCAACCCAGGCATCCCGATGGGCGCGGTCGAGGTTGAAGCCTTCAGGCAATACGCGGGGCTGTGGATTCCCATGCGCACCGTCCTTCAGTCGTATTCCTATCGAACTGGGCCGTCGCCGAACGGCGCAGAACGCTGGTGGGCGAGTGAGCACACTCACGATCTTGTGATTGAACTGGAACACGAGTCGGTTCTCGTCAACCAGCCGCCGAGAGACGCCAAACTGTTTGAGACGGACGGCTTGGAGTCAAACTTGGAGCGAGTCTTCACCAACTTGGGCAACGGAGTCGGGGTGCCGTCGAACTCCATTGATGAGTATGCGGAAGAACACGGCATCACCCGCGAGCAGGCGCGTGTGCGAATGCGTCAGGAGATCGACGCGAGGCGAGATTCCGAGAATCCCGCTAGCTCCACGAAAACGGCTATCACGATCAGGGGCAACTCCGAGGTGCTGGGCAAGTTGAAA
>JAAEQP010000204.1 GCA_024231375.1 bacterium
CGCTCCGTTGGAGCGCAAACGCGGCCTTCGTGAAGCGTGGACCGGATGTAGCGCAGGCGTCTCGCCTGCATCTTGGCCGGTGTGCAAAGGCTGTACAGAAAAGAATGCAGGCGAGACGCCTGCGCTACATCCGGACCGACACCTTGGCTCCCCGCCCCGCGGGCCAGCTCTGCGTTCCTCCGCGTTCTCGGCGCCTCTGCGTTTAGGTCCGCTCTTCTCTGGTCCGCGAGACCGCGCGTGGTGTACGATGCCCCCGTTGTAGAGCCTTGGACTGTCTGTAGCGCAAGGAAGTACGCAATGCCCGAGCAGTCGCCGCCTGTCCGCGCGAGAATTCGCCCTTTGGCGATCTCCGAGGATTACGCCGTTCCCGCCGTGTCCCATTGGCTTGAATTGTCCAACGGCATGCTCTGGTTTCTCAGCATCGAGCGGGGCGTGTTCGCGGCGGCGGCGTTCCCACTCAGCGGACTCCGCCTCAAGCGCCGACGCCGACTCGACGGCAAGCTGCTCATCGGAGCGGCCCTCGTTCCGCTGATCGCTCTGCTTCCCCCTTTGTTCGCGGTCGCACTGCTGCCGCACGATGTCTTCGAGTCCATTCCCGAAGCCTCGTGGTGGCTCTACGTGAAGGCAGTCGGCCTTGCGGCTCTGGGCTTCGTGCTTGCCTTCCTGTACCCGAGGCGGTCGAGCCTGATAGAAACGCACGACGGTCGCTACAGGTTCGAGTACCTGCACTCGCGGAGTTGCTCGCGCGAGCTTGACGCCATCGATCAATGTGTGGAGGCCGCCGAGACACGTCCCGACGCGGAATCGATCGAGCCCTCGTACTTCTACTACGACTACGCCGCTCTCACGACTCAAAGGATCGGGGTCTTGGTGGGCACAGTCAGGCCCACGTTTCCGATTCCCAATCCGCTCTCGATATTGGCGCCCGTCGGTCTTCTGCTGATGCTCTTCCTCATCCCACCCTTCAACCGGCTCGCGGACTGGTTCCGCGGGGCCATACTCCCCCGTAACGCCGGGAAGCACTGCTGTCGTGGGTGCGACCTCATGGGCGCGGGACGATACGCCGACGCCGCACGAGAACTGGAGCCGGAGGCCAAGAATGAGCAGCCCGAGGAAGATGCCCTCCGCCTGACGGTGCTGGCCCATCTGGTGTCGGGGCAGTTCGACGAAGCCGTTGCATGGTGCAAGCGCCTCCAGGTGGTGGCGCCCTACGGTGGCGGGTCCGACGCCCAGAAACTGGTGCAGATTCTCTCGTGGCAGGGGGAGGACGCCCACATCAACGCCGCGTACGAGTTCGGGTTCACTTCACGCGCCAGCACGCTCACGGGCGAGGATGGCGTTGCAGCGACCGTGCTACGGCCCTCCGGCAAGATTCGCGTTCAAGGAGTGACAGTTCAAGCGGAAGCAGTGACCGGGTACGTGCCCAAAGGAACTCCCGTCACGGTCACCGGACACCGCGGTGCCATTGCCCTGTGCGAACCTATAGAGGAATAGGGCGGGTCGAAACACGAATCCGAACGAATGGGTGGGAATGGGGCACGAATTGAGGGCGAAGGTCCTTCCCCCAACTTCGCAGTGCGTCTCTTGCACCTGAAGGGTGCGGGCATAGCAGCCCGGGGCAAGCGAAGCGCCGCCCCGGGACCCCGCGTCCCCACCGACGGCGCCCTGAAGGGGCGCGGCATTCCTGTCTATCCGTCTATGTGGGACCCTTTCAGGGCCCAGCGGTGATGATGCCATGTACCCGGGGCCGCGCTCCGCTTGCCCCGGGCTCTTATGCGGCGCTCCGTTGGAGCGCAAACGCGGCCTTCGTGAAGCGTGGACCGGATGTAGCGCAGGCGTCTCGCCTGCATCTTGGCCGATGTGCAAAGGCTGTACAGAAAAGAATGCAGGCGAGACGCCTGCGCTACAGAAGACCTCAGGAAGCCGCAGACCAACGTCCCGTTCCCAACTTCGTGTCCTCGGTGTCCTTCGTGGTGAGAACGACTTGGCTTCGACCTTCGGGCTACCCCGCCAGACACTCGTCGATGACTTCCCACAGGTCGTGGAGACCGTCGCGGGTCGTGGACGAGCAGGGGATGACGGCGGCGTCCTTGTCGAGGCCGAAGGATTTGCGGATGCGGTTGGGCACCTGCCCTTTCTGGGACGCGCGGAGCTTGTCGATCTTGGTGGCGATGATGAGGGTCGGCACCTGCGCCTCTTCGAGTAGGTCGAGGAGGTCGTGGTCGCGGCCGGTGGGTTCGTGGCGCGAATCGACGAGATGACACACCAGGCGGAGCGGTTCGCGGTTGAACAGGTAGGACGTGATCACCCGGCCCCAATCGGCCTGCATGGCCTTGGACACCTTGGCGTAGCCGAATCCGGGTAGATCGACGAAATACACTTCACCGTTTACGTCGAAGAAGTTGACCAATCGGGTCTTGCCCGGTTTCTTGCTGGTTTTCGCGAGATTCTTGCGATTCAACAGCGTATTCAACAAGGTGGACTTGCCCACGTTGGACCGGCCGACAAAGGCCAACTCGGGCCGTCCGTCGGCGGGGTACTGCTCGCGCTTGGCGGCGCTCTTCACGAAATCGGCGTTCAGGACCCTCACCCTTCCCTACCTCCTTGCCGGTCGTTTGGTGGGCTTCTTCGATTTCGCGGTCCGCTTGCGCGGTTTCGCGGCAGACTTCGCCTTGGCCTTGCTCTTTGCCTTGGCCTTGCGCTTGGTTGCCGGGAACAGGGTCGCGAACAGCTCGTCCACGTTATCGACGAGCACGAACTCGATGTCCTTCTTGATCTCCTTGGGGATTTCGATGAGATCCTTGTTGTTTGTCTTCGGAAGCACGATGGTGCGGATACCGGCACGATGCGCGGCCAACACCTTCTCCTTCACGCCGCCGACCGGTAGCACGCGTCCGCGGAGCGTAATCTCGCCCGTCATGGCCGTGGCGGCCCTGGGCGCCTTGTTGCGTAGCGCGCTCAGTAGCGATACGGCGATGGCCGTACCCGCCGAAGGCCCGTCCTTCGGGATAGCGCCTTCGGGCACGTGAATGTGGATATCCTGGTTGCGCGCGAGGGCCGACGCAATCCGGAGTGCGCCCGCATGGGCTCGGAGATACGTGTGCGCCGCATGAGCCGATTCCCGCATGATGTCGCCCAACTGGCCCGTCAACGTGAGACCGGTCTTCCCGGGCATGAGCGTGGTTTCGATGTTGAGAATCTCGCCTCCGGCCCACGTCCACGCCATGCCCACGGCCAATCCGGCCTGCGCGTCAGCATCGGCACGCGAGTCCGTGTAGGGCTCGGGTCCCAGCAGGCCGCCCAGACGTTCGCGGTCGACGATGGTCTTTCCAGGACGTTTCTTGGTGACGACCTTGCGAGCCACTTTGCGGCACACATTGGCAATCTGGCGTTCCAATTCACGGACGCCCGCCTCGCGCGTGTACCGTTCGATGAGCGCGTACATCCCGTCGTCCGTCACCCGGATGTTCTTGTCCGTCAACCCGGCTTCCTTCATCTGCTTGGGCAGCAGGAACAGGCGCGCGATCCGTTCCTTCTCGAAGGCCGTGTACCCCGACAAACGCACCACCTCCATACGGTCGTGGAGCGGTTCGGGGATCTCGAATTCGTTGTTGGCCGTCGTGATGAAGAACACCTCGTGCAGGTCGAACTCGACTTCAAGGTAATGGTCGCTGAAGGCGGTGTTCTGTTCGGGGTCGAGCACTTCGAGCAGGGCCGACGACGGATCGCCGCGAAAGTCCATGCTCATCTTGTCGATCTCGTCTAGCATGAAAACGGGATTCTTCACGCCCACTTTCTTGATGCTCTGGATGACGCGCCCGGGCATCGAACCGATGTACGTGCGGCGATGTCCGCGAATCTCGGCCTCGTCACGCACCCCGCCGAGCGATACGCGTACAAACTGACGTTTCATGGCGCGCGCCACCGATTTGCCGAGGGAGGTCTTGCCCACGCCGGGGGGGCCGACCAAACAGAGGATGGGTCCCTTGGTGCTCTTGCTCAGCTTCCGTACCGCCAGGAACTCCAGGATTCGTTCCTTCACTTTCTTCAGGCCGTAGTGGTCCTCGTCCAACACACGTTCGGCCACATCGAGGTCGATGGAATCCCGCGTGCGCTTGCTCCACGGCATTTCGGCGAGCCATTCGATATACGTCCGCAGCACCCCCGCTTCCGGACTCATCATGGGCGTGCGTTCGTATCGGGTCAGCTCGCGGGCGGCCTTCTCGCGCGCTTCCTTCGGCATCTTGGCCTTCTCGAGCATCTCGCGAAGCTCGCCGACCTCGTCGCTTCCCTCGCCCCGGCTGCCGAGTTCCTGATGGATTGCGCGGAGTTGTTCGTGCAGGTAATGCTCGCGCTGGCTCCGGTCCATTTGGTCGCGAATCCGGTCGCGCACGCGGCCCTCGATCTCCAGCAGTTCCGCTTCGCGCATCAGGCGCGACGAGATTAACTCCAATCGCTCCGACGCGTCGATGACTTCCAGCAATTCCTGGCGTTCTTCGGCGCGTAGCGGAAGATAGGCGCAGATCAGGTCGGCCAGGGAGGAGGATTCGGCCACGCTCCGTAGCGACGTCACCACCTCGGGCGCAATGCGGCCGGTGAGCCGGGCATATTCCTCGAACTGGGTCAAGGCCATGCGCATCAGCACTTGCACCTCTTCGCCGGCCGGGGATTCTTCGTCCACCGGTTCGACGAAGGCTTCCGCATAGGCGGGTTGATTGCGAAGTCGCACCACCCGGCCGCGCGCTACGCCCTCCACCACAACCTTGGTCGTGCCGTCGGGCATGCGAAGGGTCTGGAGAATGTTGGCGGCCACGCCGACGGGGTAGAGGTCGGTCTTCTTGGGTTTCTCGACCTCGGCGTCCCGTTGGGTGCATAGGAACAGAGGCCGTTCCGAGGCCAGGCTCTCTTCCACGGCGCCCAGGGAGGCCGGGCGCCCCACGATGAGGGGCAACACCATCCGCGGGAAGACAACCACCTCTTTCAACGGGAGCAGTGGGAGCGAGTCCACGAACGGTTTCGAGGCTTGTTGTGCCATTGAACATCTCCAGCAAGCGGCCTCCAGGCCGCCACGTTTGGTCAAAAAGAACGCCGGAAGGGGATTCTACCACCCTTCCGGCTTCGGCAAAAGCACCCTCTTGCGCCGTATCAGGGCTTCACCAAAAAACGGATCTCTATCACGCGCCCGGGCTCAGGCCAAGGCCGGCTGGTCCGAGTCGGGTTCCTCGTCCACGTATTCCTCGTGTTTGTAGACCAGGAGCGGTTCCTCATCCTTGCGGATGACGCCCGGCTTAATCACGCACTCCCGCACATCTTTCCGGGAAGGCAGGTCGAACATCACGTCCAACATCACCTGCTCCAGAATGGTGCGCAGTCCGCGCGCGCCAATATCTTTTTCGATCGCTACGTCCGCGATGGCTTCTATCGCGCCGTCCTGGAAGTTGAGCTTCACGTTCTCCAGTTCCAGGAGCTTCTGGTACTGGCGAATGATGGCATTCTTGGGTTCCAGCAGGATCTTAATCAACTCGTCTCGGCCAAGCTCGTGTAGCGTGGCCACCACCGGCAACCGTCCCGAAAACTCGGGGATCATGCCGTATTTGATGAGGTCCTCGGGCTCGACCAATTCCAACAACTCGCCGATGTTGCGTTCCTTCTTGGAGTGGATCTCCGCATTGAACCCGATCATGGTCTTCCGGGCGCGGCGTTCGATGATCTTGTCCAGTCCGTTGAACGCGCCACCGCAAATGAACAGGATGTTCGTGGTGTCGACCTGGATGCACTCCTGTTGCGGGTGCTTCCGGCCGCCCTGGGGCGGAACATTGGCTACCGTGCCTTCCAGCAGCTTCAGCAGCGCTTGCTGCACGCCCTCGCCCGAAACGTCGCGCGTGATGGAGGGACTATCGCTCTTGCGCGCGATCTTGTCGATTTCGTCCACATAGATGATGCCGGTTTCCGCGCGGGCCGGATCGAAATCGGCCACTTGCAGCAGCTTCAGAATGACGTTCTCGACATCGTCGCCCACATAGCCTGCTTCCGTGAGCGTGGTCGCGTCGACCACGGCAAACGGGACATCCAGCATCCGGGCCAGGCTCTGCGCCAGCAGCGTCTTGCCGCAACCGGACGGGCCCACCATCAGGATGTTGGACTTGTGGATCTCCACGCCGTCGAGTTCGCCACCCGCGGCGATGCGCTTGTAGTGGTTGTGAACCGCGACCGACATGATGCGCTTGGCCCGTTCCTGACCAATGACGTACTGGTCAACGAACTCTTTGATCTCGATGGGCTTCGGCACGCGGAGATTGCGCGTCACGCCCTTCCGGGCACGGTCTTCCGCCACCAACTCGGAACACAACGCCACACACTCGTCGCAGATGTATACGTCGGGACCGGCGATGAGTTTGTTTACCTCATCCTGCCGCTTGCCACAGAACGAACAAGTATGGTGGACATCACTTCTGGTGCGATGCGGAGCCATGCACTACCCTCCTTAACCGAACGACACCTTCACAGCATGAATAGCATTTTTTCAGACTTTTGTCAACAGTTTTCTTTCCGGCCCGACTGCGAAGGACATCCTGCTGATGCACGCCATTGTATTCTGCCAAGAAACGAGCGATTGCGCAAGTCTTACGAGGTTGATCCGGAAACAGCCTGAACAGTTCCCGAACCGCAAGAGGCGGGTCGCGCGTCGATCAAGGCGCGCGCTGACCGGTTCGCTACGTCAAAACGGGCCTCTAGCCCACAGGCGCTTCGTCGCGGCGGAGCACTTCATCGATGATGCCGTACTCCTTCGCTTCCTCCGCGCCCATGTAGAAATCCCGGTCGCTGTCTTGCCGGACCGCATCCAGCGGCTTGCCCGTGTGCCGGCAGAGGATCTCGTCGATCATCTCGCCGATTCGAACAATCTCGCGCGCCTGGATGTCGATATCCGAGGCCTGGCCCTGGAATCCGCCGGCCGGTTGATGCAGCAAGAACCGGGAGTAGGGCAGAGCGAAGCGTTTGCCCTCGGCGCCGGCCGCCATGAGCACCGCGCCCATACTGGCGGCCTGGCCCAGGCAGATGGTCGACACGTCGCATTTGATGTGCTGCATCGTGTCGTAGATCGCCAAGCCCGCCGTCACACTGCCGCCGGGCGTGTTGACGTAGAGCTGGATGTCCTTGTCCGGATCCTCGGCCCACAGAAACAACAACTGCGCGATGACGTAGCTCGACACGTAGTCGTCGATGGGCGTGCCCAGGAAAATGATGCGGTCCGCCAACAGCCGCGAGTAGATGTCGTAGGGGCGCTCGCCCCGGCTCGTCTGCTCGTAGATGGTGACCGCTTCGACTGGAGGAACCAACCTATGCATCGTCGCCTTCATTGCTGTTCTCACTCTCGGCCATTTCTTCACGCGACACTTCTTTTTCGGTGACGTTGGCGGCGTCCATGATTACCTTCAGGGCCTTGGAGCGCATAAGGCGGGCCTCGTAGGAGCCTCGGCGGTCGCCTTCCTCAAGGTAGCTGGAAACGGCTTCCATGGCCGCGCCGGTGCGGCTGGCAATGGCCTGGACCTCTTGCTCGAAGTCGTCCTCGGTCACTTCCACGCCTTCGGCTTCGGCAATCTCGTTGAGGGTCACGAGACGTTTAATTTCGTTGACGGCGCCTTCCTGCGACCGTTCGCGCAGCTCGCTGTCGTTCTCGGTGATTTGGTCGATGGGCACCCGCATGGACAGCATCCGGCGCACCTCGTCCTGGTACAGGTCTTCGGCCACGCCTTCGATCATGGACTTGGGAATCTCGTAGGTGCTGGCTTCGATCACGGCGGACATCGCCTGGGCCTCGGCAACGCTGTTGCTCTGACCGGACGCGGCTTCGCTGAGCCGTTCTTCAAGCTTGGTGCGCAGGTCGTCTACGGTCTCATACCCGGCCTGCTTGGCGAACTCGTC
>JAAEQP010000205.1 GCA_024231375.1 bacterium
CAAGAAGTTCGTCTGGGCCAAGGCCGCGATCGACGGCGACAGTGTCCTGGTCTGGAATGAGGCCGTGACAAGCCCGGTCTTCGTCCGCTACGCGTGGGCCTACAACCCCGAGTGCACCCTCTACAACGGCGCCGATCTCCCGGCTGCGCCCTTCAGAACGGATCAGTGAGCCTGAGAGCGGGGTTGCGTCTCCCTACCGTTGAGGGCCAGGCGGCGTTCCTGCCTTGCCTAGCCCGCATTTCTCACCGGCGGTATTGAAAAAGGCTGTCTCTTATGGCATAACGTATTTGTCAGAAAGGAGTTGTGCCATGATTTGGAGACAGCCTTATGGGAACAGAGTGTAGCGGGAACGGGATTGGGTTTCAAGGACTTTCTGGTCGCGAGGTGGTGGGGCAATTCGATGGTGGATTGATCACGTCGGACGGGGGCGGGCTACTGCTGCGGGAGGTGGAGGGGGCGACGCGGATCATCGAGCAGTTCGCGGCGTGCTTTCGCGATTATCGCGATAGCGAAGCAATCGAGCATGGGGTGTACGATTTGGTGGCGCAGCGGGTCTACGCTCTGGCGTTGGGGTATGAGGACTTGAACGACCACGATGAGTTGCGTCGGGATCCGTTGCTGGCGGTGTTGGTGGGGAAAGGCGACCCGCTGGGCGAGGACCGGTTGCGCGCTCGGGACCGGGGGAAGGCGCTGGCTGGGAAGAGCACGCTGAATCGGTTGGAGTTGACCCCGGCGGAAGCGAACGCGTCGAGCCGATACAAAAAGATCGTGGTGGACGAGGAGGCGGTGAATCGGTTTCTGGTGAATGTGTTTTTGGAGTCGCATGGGGCGGCGCCGGAGGAGATCGTGCTGGATGTGGACGCGACGGACGATCCGCTGCACGGCAAGCAGGAGGGACGGTTCTTCCACGGGTATTACCGGTGCTACTGCTACCTGCCGCTGTATGTGTTCTGCGGTGCGCATTTGCTTTGTGCCCGACTGCGGGAGTCGGGGATCGACGCGTCGTATGGAGCGGTGGATGAGTTGTCTCGGATCGTGGGTCAGATTCGGGAGAGGTGGCCGAAGGTGAAGATTGTGATTCGTGGGGACTCCGGCTTTTGTCGGGAGGAGTTGATGGCGTGGTGCGAGGGGGAGGAGGTGGTGGAGTATGTGCTTGGCCTGGCGAAGAACGCTCGACTGAGCGAGGCAATCGGGCCGGAGTTGGAGGAGGCACGTGCAGAGTTTGAACGGACGGGAAGCGCGGCGCGAGTGTATAAGGACTTCCGGTATAAGACGTTGGAGAGCTGGAGCCGTGAGCGCCGAGTGATCGGGAAGGCGGAGCATTTGTCGAAGGGGTCGAATCCCCGGTTTGTGGTGACGTCGGTGTTGGGGAACGGTGCGGCAAAGATTTACGCCAAGTATTGCGCCCGGGGGGAGATGGAGAACCGGATCAAGGAGCAGCAGTTGTATTTGTTCTCGGATCGCACGAGCACGGCGAAGTTTCGCGGGAACCAGATTCGGTTGTGGTTTTCGTCGGTGGCGTATCTGTTGGTTCACGGGCTGCGTCGGTTGGGACTTCGTGGGACGAAGTTGGCGCGAGCGCAGGCGCACACGATTCGTGAGAAGTTGTTGAAGATCGGTGCGCAGATTCGAGTGACGGTGCGAAAGGTGTGGATATCGTTGGCGGGAGGGTATCCGTATGAAGAAGTGTTCCGTCAGGCGGTGTCGAACGTGCGCGAAGTGATGCCGTTGCGGTGCTGAGCGAGGCGTCTGGGGGAGAACGCGCGGAGTGAAGAAGCACCCGGCGGAGATACTCTGTCTTCCCCGCGCACCCTACGCGGATGTGAGGTGTTCGGAGGCCCGAAATCGTTCGTTTCCGGTCCGCATGCCTGTCCGGAACCCGTTCCATCCCCACCACCACACCGCCGAACTCCACACATTACATAAATGCGAAACTAAACCGGCTGCGGTGAGAAATGCGGG
>JAAEQP010000206.1 GCA_024231375.1 bacterium
GTCCGATTCGCAAAACGCCATCAGCCCCTCGTCATTCATCAAACTCAAAGTGAGGCAGGCCGTCGTCTTCGACATTGGAAGAATGGTCGACATGCACTCCTTGATCGTGAAGGCGGGGGCGTCGTGCTCGATCATCAGCTCTTTGAACACCGTATACTGCACGAAGCAGTTGACCACGTAGTGCCGTTCTGTCGCGAGATCTACCCCCGGTGCCGAGAGATACGCGTCGGTCCACGCCTCTGCGCGCGCCACGAGATCGGCATCCCCCAGCGCACGCGCAATACGCGGCTCTACATCCGAATACGGCACCGAGACAATCTCAATCCCGTGCTTCTTCTGCGCGAGCGCCGGTGCCTCCGCGGCATACTTGCCCCACGAACCGCCCAGCGCCACGATCTTCGTGCCGTGGAAGTTGTTGACGCCGTACAGGGCGCGAAGCCGCCACAACACATCCGCGTAGTCGTCGATGACCACATCGTGGACGGACACGCCACTGGCTTCGTCCCCGTCTTGCGCCGGGCCGTCCTCCGTGCTCAGGTAGCGCACGCTCAGCGCCTCGTACCAGTAATAGACCGGCCCCGAACGGTGCCGCACAAAGACCACCGTGTCACCCGTTTCGGAGAAGCAAGCCCGAAGCAGCCCGCCCGAACCCGTGGCCGGATAGACCAGCGTCACATCCGCCTTGGACTGGTGCGCCTGTTTCGCCGCCGCCTCCGAC
>JAAEQP010000207.1 GCA_024231375.1 bacterium
AAGGCATGGTGCTGACCGTGTCCGGCGTTCTCGCGCCATGCGCAGGCCGCAATCTCGAGAAACTCCGGCCAATCCTCGAAGCACGCCGTCGCGGCATGGATAACGACAAACCCCTTGCCCCCGCGGATGAAATCGAGCACGGCGTTCTCTGCCGTCTCGCCCCATTGCCGCCCCGTCATTTCAGGGAAGGCCGACCAGTTGTCCACGATGACGTCGTACTTCGCCAACGACTCGTCCGTACACGTTGAAGGGTCGTCCGTCACGTCAACGGTGAAACGTCCGCTCCCTTCGTACATCTTTTGGAGACACGGCGTGGTGGTTTTCCAGTCGTGGTTGTTCCGGCCCGAAAAGATGAGCGCGCGGATCTTGGCTCGGTCCGCGGGCTGTGCCTCAGCCACGAGCGAGACCAAGCACACCACACACAGCAACCCAGTGACAATGGTCCTCATTCGGAGGTTCATAGCAGCCCCTTTCTCCTCAAGGTGACCAACAAAAGTGCGCGACTCGTCATTGCAGGCCTCAGACCGCCGTTGGCTGCGATTCGGCCAACTAGGCGTCGGCAAGCAAAAGCTCGTCAAGGGAAGCCGCGGCAGCGGCGACATACGGTAGCCCACGCCAAGCGTGGGACGCCCATGGCGTGAGCCATGGGAGCCTGCGGCATCCCAAAAGGCCAAGCCCCCGTAGGGGGCGACATTCACTCCTCTGGTCACGAAGCGGTGCGTCCGTTAGAACGCGCGCACCCTTCAGACTCGGGCGGACGAAACGCGTAACCGCCCTACAACCGCCACGGCGCGCGCATGGCGCGGTTCAGTTTTCGATCCGCTTCGGGGTCGTCTACGAAGCGCTCGATCTCAGGATTCCACTTCACCTTGCGGTCCAACTGCATCGCGATGTTGCCCAAGTGGGCGATGCTGATCGAACGGTGAGCCACCTCGATAGGCGTGATCGTGTCACGCCGGGACCGCACGCACTCGAGGAAGTTGCGGTGATGGTTAGAGCTGTTGTAGAGCCGCACGTCGTTCGGGCCGATGATGGAATCCTTGAGCGAAGCCGGGGACGCCTCGAATCCACCGCGCGTCACGAATACCCAGCCTTCCGTCCCTTCGAACAGCGTGCCGCCACGATGGGCGTTCGAAATGTCCATGACGAAGCCCTTCGGCGCGACAGGAGAAGCGCCCGGCGCATACTTGGCGGAGAACCGGTAA